>CANQME010000027.1 GCA_947624815.1 uncultured Lachnospiraceae bacterium
ATATTGACAAAAAATTACCGCTAACCACAAGGGTTTGCGGGTGATTTCGTCTATATTAAACTTCGGAACTCAGGGGTGATCAGACGCCCTGCCTGGAACTATTATACCGGTAATCAGGACTTCCCGCAAGTGCTTTGGGTATATTCTTCGGGGAGTCTTTGAGAAAAAAAGAATGACAGAATCGCCGGCACGTTGTATAATAAGGAAGGCTATAGACAGAGAGAGGCCCAAGCGGGGCAGAAATCGCAAAAGCCCCGTTGACAGGTGCAGGATGCAGAAGGATGACAGAGAGGCGTTTTGACCGCAGGAGGAGACTATGGGCAAGACGGAAGCGTATATTGCGGCGCTCGAGGAAGCGCATATGTTTGAGAATTCGGAGCATATGACACGGTTTAAGGAGCTGATGGACTGCTATGCGGATTATCCCTTTTTTACGAAAGGACTCTGCAAATGCATGTATCTGTCGGCATGGGACGAGGAGCATTTCGCCATCATGCTGCAGACGCTGAACGATATGGCGCTCGGGAAGGAGCAGAATACAGACGATATGCGGTTCCAGGGGGAACTGCTGGCTGAGGAGCATGTGGACGGGGAATACTATATGTACCATCTGTCCTGTGCGTTTCTGGACGGACGTCCTTTCCTGCCGCAGGAGTACCGGAATGTGAACGAGCATTACCGGTATATCATCACGCGCGGTCTGGAGGCGGCGGAAGTTATCGATAAGGTGTGAGATTATTGACGGAACGATTGAGGGAATGGGGCCGCGCGCTCCGGCCGGCGGCAGTGATGCTGGCGGTGCTGGCGGCGTGCGCTTTAGGCACGGGCTGCGGCGGCAGCCGCGATCTGAAGGGGCCGGAGGAAGCGGCAGGCACCGGGAGAGAGGAGGCCGCAGCAGGCACCGGGAGAGAGAAGGCCGCTGCAGGCGCCGTCTCGGGAAAAGGAGACGAAAGCGGCGGGTCCCGGATGCCGGAGCGCAGGCTTAAGGTGGCCGCGACCATATTTCCGTACTATGACTTTGTGCGGCAGATTGCCGGGGATCTGGCGGAGCTTAAGCTGGTGGTGCCGGCCGGGATGGACAGCCATTCCTTCGAGCCGACGCCGGCAGACATGCGCGCGATCCAGGAGGCGGATGTGCTGATCATGAACGGCGGAACCATGGAGCAGTGGGTCAGCCGGGTACTGGAAGCTGTGGACGCGCCGGAGCTGACGGTCGTGACGATGATGGATTACGCGGACGTGTTCGAGGAAGAACTCGTCGAGGGCATGGAAGACGCGGAAGACGGCCACGAACACGGCCACGAGGAAGAAGCGGCCGGTACGGCTGAGACAGACGGCCACGGGACCGGCCATGCGGAAGAGACTTCGGCCGGAGAGGCAGCCGGAACGGCCGGAGAGACAGACGGCCGCGGGTCCGGCCATACGGTGGAGATTTCTGACGGAGAGGCAGCCGGAACGGCCGGAGAGACAGACGGCCACGAGCACGGCCATGATGACGGGGACGAGATCGAATACGACGAGCATATCTGGACGTCGCCGGTGGCCGCGATGCGGTTCGTGCAGGTGATCGCGGATACCCTGGCCCAGGCGGATCCGGCCAACGCGGACGCCTACGCCGCGGGAGCGGCGCGCTACCTTGAGGAGCTTAAGGCGGTCCACGAGGGCTTTCTGGAGGTATCGGACGCCCGCAAACGCGATATGATAGTGGTGGGCGACAAGTTCCCCTTCCGCTATCTGGCGGAGGAATACGGGCTTACCTACCGGGCGGCGTTCTCCGGGTGCAGCACCGATACGGAGCCCAGCGCCAGGACCATCGCCTACCTGATCGGCAAGGTGAGGGAGGAGCAGATCCCGGCGGTTTACTACCTGGAGCTGTCCAGCCACCGGGTGGCTGAGATCATCGGGGAGGAGACCGGGGCCCAGCCTTTGCTTCTGCATTCCTGCCATAATGTGACCAGGGCGGAGCTGGACGCGGGCGTTACCTATGCGGATCTGATGAGGGGCAACATCGAGAGCTTGAGAAAAGGACTTGACGAATGAATACACTGATCACGTGCAGGCACGTGGATTTTGGATATGAAGACCGCGACGCGGTCGTCGATCTGACCATGGAGGTGGACGAGGGCGATTATCTCTGCGTCGTGGGCGCCAACGGCTCCGGCAAGAGCACGCTGGTAAAGGGCCTTCTGGGACTGATCAAGCCTGCGGCAGGCGAGCTTACGGTGGCGGAGGAGCTGCGCCGCACCGGTATCGGCTACCTCCCCCAGCAGACCGCTGCGCAGAGGGATTTCCCGGCCACGGTCTACGAGGTGGTGCTGTCGGGGACGTTAAGCCGCCGCGGGATGCGGCCGTTCTACTCGGCGCAGGAGAAGCGGCTGGCGGCCTCCTGTATGGAACGGATGGGCATTACGGAGCTTCGGAAGCACTGTTACCGGGAGCTGTCCGGCGGGCAGCAGCAGCGCGTGCTGATCGCACGGGCGTTATGCGCCACGAGCCGGATGTTGATCCTGGACGAGCCCATTACCGGGCTGGATCCGTCGGCGATCCAGGATTTCTACCGCCTGGTCCGCCGGCTGAACCGGGACGAGGGCGTGACGATCCTGATGGTATCCCATGATGTGGCCAATGTTATCGGCCAGGCCAGCAAGATCCTGCACCTGCAGCAGCGGGTGCTGTTTTTCGGGACTCCGGAGGAGTACCGAAAGACTGCGGCGGGACGCCGCTATCTGGGAGGTGGGGAATGATGTCCGTGATCGGCGAGATGCTTTCCTATCCCTTCCTGGTGCGGGCCTTTGTCGGAGGCATCCTGGTATCTCTGTGCGCGGCCCTTCTGGGAGTGACCCTTGTGCTGAAGCGGTATTCGATGATCGGCGACGGTCTGTCCCATGTGTCCTTCGGGGCGATCTCGGTGGCGGTAGCCGCCGGCTGGGCGCCGCTTCCGGTATCGATCCCGGTGGTGGTGCTGGCGGCGTTCTTCCTGCTTCGGATCACGGAGAACGGGCGTATGCGCAGCGACGCGGCCATCGCCATGATCTCGGCCAGCTCCCTGGCCATCGGCATCGTGGTGACGTCCCTGACGACGGGCATGACCACGGACGTCAGCAGCTACATGTTCGGCAGCATCCTGGCCATGAGCCGGGGCGACGTATGGCTGTCGGCGGCGCTGTCGGCGGTGGTGCTGGGGATGTTTGTGCTCTGCTATCACCGGATCTTCGCGGTAACCTTCGACGAGAGCTTCGCCAAGGCCACCGGGGTGAACGTGACATTTTATAATGTAGTAACGGCCGTCCTGACGGCGGTGACCATCGTGCTGGGAATGCGGATGATGGGGGCCATGCTGATCTCCAGCCTGGTGATCTTCCCGGCGCTGACCTCCATGCGGGTGTTCAAAAGCTTCCGCGGGGTCGTGATCTCGTCGGGCGTCCTGGCAACTGTATGCTTCTGCATCGGGATGACCGCATCCTATGTGTTCTCCACGCCGGCGGGGGCGAGCGTGGTTCTGGTGAATCTGGGCGCGTTTCTTCTGTTCGGACTGGCGGAGACGGTGCTGCGCCGGCGCATCCGGTGGCAGCCGCTGCGGCCGGGCGGAAGACGGGGGGCGCTTCCGGAAGAGACACATGGACCGAAGCCTGCCGGCAGATGGAAGGCGATCCGGCCGGACGGATCGAAGCCGCATTCTCATGGGGAGTGAAGCGGCGGACGGGACCGCGGCCGGTAAAAATCTGGGCAAAAGAGATGACAAGACTTTATGACGAAAATATTTCCACATGACAGGGTGAATAAGCAGAGAAAGGCGTACCGGCAGCCGATGTCGCAGACGCAGTACATCGCGGTGGGATTCTTCCTTCTGATCGCGGCCGGGACGTTCCTTCTGATGCTGCCCATATCCAGCCGGGACGGGCAGTGCGTGGGATTTTTAAACGCGCTTTTTACGTCCACCAGCGCGTCCTGCGTGACGGGACTGGTGATCGCGGATACCTGGAGCCAGTGGACGCTGTTCGGGCAGCTGGTGATCCTGTGCCTGATCCAGATCGGCGGTCTGGGCTTCGTGACGGTGGGCGTGCTTCTGTCCATCGTCCTGCGGCGTAGGATCGGCCTGAGACAGCGGGGGCTGATGCAGGAGAGCAGCAGCGCCCTTAAGATCGGCGGCATCGTCCGGCTGGCCAGGAAGATCATCATCGGAACGGCGTTTTTCGAAGGCGTGGGGGCGCTTCTTCTGGCGATCCGCTTCGTGCCGCAGTACGGGTTCTTCCGCGGCGTGTATTACGGGATTTTCCATTCAATCTCGGCCTTCTGCAACGCCGGTTTCGACCTGATGGGGCATCAGACGCCGTATAACTCGCTGTCAGCCTACTACGACGACTGGCTGGTGAATCTGGTGATCATGTCGCTGATCGTAATCGGCGGAATCGGCTTCATCGTGTGGGACGATCTGAGCCGCAACGGGCTGCATTTCCGGAAATACCTGCTTCAGACGAAGATCGTTCTGGTGATGACCACGGTTCTGATTTTCGGCGGAGCCGCGCTGATCCTTCTTATGGAGAATAACAATCTGTTTGCCGACATGGGCTGGGGAGCCAGGATCTGGTCGTCTCTGTTCAGCTCGGTGACGGCAAGAACCGCAGGGTTCAATACGATCGATTCGGCGGCCATGACCGACGGCAGCAAGCTGGTGATGCTGATCCTCATGTTCATCGGCGGCAGCCCGGGATCTACGGCCGGCGGCGTGAAGACCACCACGATGATGGTGATGCTTCTCTACGTGCGGGCCAGCATCGGGCGGACCTACAGCACCAACGTATTCGGCCGCAGGATCGAGGAATCGGCCATCGGCCGGGCGTCGGCGATCATTACCATCAACGCGGCGCTGGCGTTGGGGGCGGCGATCATCATCATGCTGATCCAGCCCTTTGCGATGGGGGATATCCTCTTCGAGACGTTTTCGGCCATCAGCACCGTGGGAATTTCCACCGGGATCACCAGGGAGCTTCTGCCGGTGTCGCGGGTGATCGTGATCTTCTTAATGTACTGCGGCAGGTTGGGAAGCATGTCCTTCGCGCTGGCGTTCACGCAGCAGCGGCGGATGGTAAAGGTGCAGAACCCGGCGGAGCAGATCAGCGTAGGATAAGGCGGGAACGGTTCGGGCAGGTAAGGAAAAAGGCGGCGCGCCCTGCGCACTGCATCGGAAGGGAGACCATATGAAATCAATACTTATCATCGGAAGCGGTAAATTCGGCAGGCATCTCTGCCGGAACCTGGCGGAGCTTGGCAACCAGATCATGCTGGTGGATCAGGCAGAGGAAAATATGGAGGAGATGCTGCCCTATGTGGTCAGCGCCAAGATCGGCGACTGCACGAACCCGTCGGTTCTGGAGAGCCTGGGCGTGGACAATTTCGATCTCTGCTTCGTCTGCATCAGTTCGAATTTCCAGAGCAGTCTGGAGATCACCAGTCAGCTGAAGGAGATGGGGGCCCGCTATGTGGTCAGCCAGGCCAGCCGGGATATCCAGGCCAAGTTCCTGCTGCGCAACGGGGCCGACGACGTGATCTATCCGGACCGGGATATCGCGGAGCGGGAAGCGGTGCGCTACAGCGCCAACCATGTCTTCGATTATATCGAGGTGTCGGAGGATTATTCGATCTACGAGATCCCACCGCTGCCGGAATGGGTAGGAAAGACCCTGCGGGAGTCGGACATCCGCAACCGTTATCAGGTCGTGGTGCTTGGAACGAAGGAGACCGGCGGAAAGGCCAGTATCCTGCCGTCGGCGGACTACATCATCCGTTCGGATCAGCATCTGATGGTGATCGCGCGGAAGGATGAGATTGATGCATTGTTGAAGAAGCTGAAATAATTGACGGGGCGCATGGCGCCCCGTTTTTCGCTGTCCGGAGATCGAAGAATTATAAAAAATGCCGCAGTAACTGCGGCATAAGGAGGTGTACGCCGGCCGGAGCGTGTTCCCGGGATAATCAGTGTGAGACCGGACACCTCCGACACAGCCGAAGCCGTGCTCCTCCCAGAACCGGCGGACAAGATCATTATAGGACGGATCGTTCCTGTTTTCAAGTAGTTTTGACAAAATTCCACTCGCAATTCCGCACGCACGAGCGAATGCGCGCGGCAATTCCGCACGCGCCGGCTCCGCACACGCCGGGAGATCATTTCGCGTGCTTCTCCATGTCGCGGATCGCCAGCGCCACCTGGAAGGGCAGCATGTCCTCCACGGTCTTAAGCGGCGAGTTCAGCAGCTCCTTCATCTTCTGGATCTGGTAATTCACGGTGTTCCGGTGCATGTACAGGGCGTCCGCCGTGCCGGCAAGGCTGCGGTCCTCGCGGATATAGGTCTTCAGAAGCTCGATATAGGAGTGGTTCTTCTGGTCGTAACGGTCCAGGGGCGCCAGGATCTCGTCGGCGTAGGAGTAAAGGATCTCCTCGTCCTTCACGGAGAAAAGGATCTTGTAGATGCCCATATCCTCGAAGCGGACCGCCGGAGTACCCTGGTACATGGCCATGCGCATGGCCGTGGCCGCCCGGTTATAGCTCTTGTCGATCTGGTCCAGGCCGTTCACCTGGATCCCGACGCCGATGAAGATGTGACGGGACCTGGCGGCTTCCGCGTAGGTCTCCAGGATCAGGTCCTTGATCTGGCGGATCATCGGCTCCGGCGCGTTGTTGAGGACCAGAAGCAGATAGCTTTCGTAGTCCAGAATGCCGATATGCACGTCGGACAGCTCCCGCGCCTGCTTCAGACGGCGGATGCGGGTCTCCAGCAGGTATTCGCGGTTCATATTCTCTTCGACGGCGGCCTGGTTCGGCTGCTTTAAGTAGATGCTGAAAACCGTGAACGGACCGTCCAGATCGTAGTAGCGGCCGAGGGTGTCGGTATACTCGGTCACGTTCTCGCGCTTCTGGATCGCGTCGCGCATGGCCCTGTCGTGGATCACGCCCTCCTGCTGGTCGTTCATGATCTGGACGCAGAAGCTCTGGAGCATGTCCGTGATCCGGATCTCCCAGGGCATCGTAAAGATCGGGAAATCACTGGCGTCGCAGTATTCGACCACGTCCTCGGGAAGCCTCAGGATGAATTTGCCGGTGTTGACGACCAGGCCGGCCACGTTGTTCTCCCGCAGGCGGCGGACCAGGCTGAGAAGCCAGCCGCTGTCGGCTGCGCATTTCATGCCGGTGGTCACGACCAGCTCGGCGCCGTGAAAATAGGGGATAATAAATTCGTCCTCCAGCATATAGACCCAGCTGACCACGTTGTTGATGCCGTTCTGTCCGGCGCTCAGCGACAGACGGAAAGCGGAAGCATTGTCCTTGTAGAGTTTTTTCAGTGTGACTGCCATGGAAATCGTTCTCCTTACCCACGAAAATATGTACTGACAATACATATTATAGCAGAATCTTTTAGACTTTTCTACTATTTACTTTGGGAATATTTGTATTATAATAAAATTATCAAGAACAAGAGATGCGCAAGCGATACACATACAGATGTCTTTGCAGCAAAGACATAATGAGGAAAAGGAGGAAGCGGTTATGTCGTTATTTTCCAGAGGCGGAGTTTATTACAATGATTGGCACACATGGCAGTCGGACGACGACAGGCAGGGCCTCACTCTGTTTGCCAACGCAGAAAGACTGTATTCCTATTATGAGCAGGAGATCCTGCCGAAGAAGGAAAAGAAGATCTACAGAGGATAAAACCGATCTGTCAGGTGTGACACAGGCTGCTTCGCGGGCAAGCCGTCTTCCGCGGAGCAGCTTCTGAAAGGTGCAGGTACACAGCCGGAGGGAACGCGGAACGGGCGTTTGCGGGTTGTGTGCAGGCACTCTTTTTTTGTATTATATTTAGAACAATTCGATAAAAGTTTGACAATCTCTGTTTGCGGCCGCTATAATAGGATTAACCTGGACAGGAGGGAGAGACATCATGGAACGCAAGGAAATTTCGCAGGCAGTCATCGTGAGACTTCCGAGATACTACCGCTATCTGGGCGAGCTTTTGGGGGAAGGCGTGGAGCGGATCTCATCGGGGGAGCTGAGCCGCAGGATGAAGGTCACGGCGTCCCAGATCCGGCAGGATCTGAATAATTTCGGGGGATTCGGGCAGCAGGGCTACGGCTATAACGTGCAGTATCTCTATGATGAGATCGGGCGGATCCTGGGGGTGGACCGCAAGCACAATATGGTGATCGTCGGCTCCGGCAATTTGGGACAGGCCATCGCCAACTATGCGAACTTTGAGAGAAGAGGCTTCATTGTTAACGGAATGTTCGACATTAATCCGGAGCTGATCGGAAGGTCGGTCCGCGGCGTGCAGATCCGCGCCATGGACGACCTGGAGGACTTTATCCGGGAGAATGACGTCCAGATCGCTGCGATCACGATGCCGAAGACCCACGCGCCGGAGGTGGCGGACCGCCTGGTGAGGGCCGGGATCCGTGGGATCTGGAACTTCGCCCACACGGATCTGTCTGTGCCGGAGGGCGTGGTGGTGGAGAACGTGCATCTGTCTGAAAGTCTGATGCGGCTGTCCTACCGTGTCTGCAGCATGGAGGACGGACAGGAGCAGATATGATCGTCGGAATCGGTATGGACATGGTAGAGATGGAACGGGTACGGAAAGCCTGTGCAAAGCAGGCTTTCGTGGAGCGTGTCTATACGGAGGAGGAGCGCCGGCAGGCGGGGGAACGTATGTCCCGCCTTGCCGGCGATTTTGCTGTGAAGGAGGCCGTGGCCAAGGCGCTGGGAACCGGCTTTCGCGGCTTTATGCCCGGGGATATCGAGGTGCTCCGGGATCCGCTGGGGAAGCCCTATGTGAGGTTGTACGGCGGAGCCAGGAGCCGTGCGGAGGAGCTGGAGATCGGAAGCATCCATGTGTCGATCACCAACACGGAAGAATACGCGGCGGCCTTCGCAGTGGCGGAGAAACGGCCGGGGGCCGTTGCACAAGGCCAGGTCGAAGGCTGACGCAGGGAAGGCAGGCCAGGGACCGGTGCGGAGGAACGGGCGCAGAGGAACGGGCCGGAGGCCGTTGCACAAGGCCAGGAAGAAGGCTGACGCAGGCGGGCTGGCCGGAGGCCGGCAGAGGAGAGGGGGAGCGATATGCAGTATCTGGTAACGGGGAGTCAGATGAAGGCCATCGACCGGCATACGATCCAGACGGTGGGGATTCCGTCGGCAGTTCTGATGGAACGGGCCGCGCTGGCGGTGGCGGATGCGGTGGAGGAGATGGCGGCGGGAGCGAAATATAACCTGTCCCCATGTATCCGAGCGGTATGCGGAACCGGCAATAACGGCGCAGACGGCATTGCTGCGGGCCGAATACTGCATAACAGAGGTTATAAGGTTACGATCGTCCTTGCAGGGGATCCGCAGCGGGGGACCGAGGAGTTCTATCTTCAGCGTCACATCGCGAAGAACCTGGGGATGCAGGTTGTGGGGTGGAAGGATTTTCTTCCGGGACGGTGCGATATCCTGATCGACGCGGTATTCGGCGTGGGCCTGAGCCGGCCCGTGGAGGGAGAGTACCTGGAGGTGCTCCGTATGATGGAGGACTGTGGGGCGTCCGGGACGGTAGCCGTGGATATGCCGTCGGGCATCCACAGCGGCAACGGCCAGGTGATGGGGGCGGCTGTCCGCGCGGACGTGACGGTGACCTTCGGTTACCGGAAGCTGGGAAGCGTCCTCTATCCCGGCCGCGATTACTGCGGGCAGGTGAAGGTATGCGATATCGGGTTCGCGCCCGACAGCATCCGGACCCTGGACGGAGGTGCGGCGCCGGCCGTGACCTTCGGACCTGAGGATCTGGACCGCATCCCGGTACGGCCGGAATACAGCAACAAGGGTACATTCGGCAGGATCCTGGTGGTGGCCGGTTCCGAGAACATGGGCGGCGCGGCGTATCTGAGCGCACTGGCGGCCTACCGTATGGGAGCGGGCCTGGTGAAGATCATGACGGAGGAGGAGAACCGCCGGATGATGCAGGTGCTTCTGCCGGAGGCGATCCTTAAGACCTACCGGACCGATGAGATGGAGGACGATCCGGAGACATTTTACCGGAAGGTGCAGGAGGAATGCGCCTGGGCGGATGTGATCGTACTGGGGCCGGGCATCGGGCAGGAGCCACGGGTCTACGAGCTGATGCGGGCGTTTTTGATGAACGCCTATGTGCCCATGATCCTGGACGCGGACGGACTGAACGCGGTGGCCAGGTATCCGGAACTGGCCCAGTATTTTACGGAGAATATCATTGTGACGCCCCATATGGGCGAGATGGCGAGGCTGACCGGACTGACGGTCGAGCAGCTTCGCGGCGATATCGTGGCGGCCGCCGCCGAATACGGCGGAGAGCACGGGATCACCTGCGTGCTGAAGGACGCGGCCACCGTGGTCTGCGGCCGCGACGGGCAGACCTATGTGAATATGAGCGGCAACAGCTGTATGGCGAAGGCCGGATCCGGCGACGTGCTGACCGGCGTGATCGCGGGCCTTCTGGCCCAGGGCTGCGAGCCATGGGACGCGGCGGCGCTGGGCGTCTACCTGCATGGGTTGGCGGGAGACAGGATCCGGGACAGACAGGGAAGCCACGGAATGCTGGCGCGCGAGCTGGCGGACGAGGTGGGCCGGATCGACCCTGGGCGGCCGAAACCGCAGAACGGAGTGTGAGCGGCCGGTGAACCGGGCGAAAACGGGACGATACGGAAACCGCAGGACGGTGCGGCCGGCGAACCGGTTCGCCGACCGGCAGCGCAGAGCTGAGAGAACGATCAAGAACCGGCAGTGCTGAGCTGAGAGAGCGATCAGGAACCGGCAGCGCAGGGCTGAGAGAACCATCAAGAAACGGCAGGAGGAAGTCGGAGATGAAACAATATACAAGGGTATACGCCGGGATCGACCTGGATGCGGTCGCCCATAATATGCAGGTCATGCAGGACGGTCTGTCCGGCGGCGCCCGCATGATCGGCGTGGTGAAGACCGACGGCTACGGCCACGGGGCCGTGCCGGTGGCCAGAACCATCGACCCTTATGTGGCGGGTTATGCGGTGGCGACGATCGAGGAGGCCAGGAATCTGCAGCTGCACGGAATCCGCAAGCCGATCCTGATCCTCGGCGCGACCCATCCCAGCCGGAGCCGGGAGCTGGCGGAGTACTGCATCCGTCCGGCTGTCTTCACCATGGAGCAGGCGGAAGCGCTGTCCGCGGCGGTCATGGAGCTGAACCGGGAGCGGGGGAAGGACGACGGAACCGCATACATCCATCTGGCGGTGGATACCGGCATGAGCCGGATCGGACTGTCCTGCGATGAAGAGGGGGCGCGGCTGGCGGCGGCCATCGGGCGGCTGCCGGGCATCTGCGTGGAAGGGATCTTCACCCATTTCGCCAGGGCGGATGAGACGGACAAGTCGTCGGCCTTAAGGCAGTGGGAGCGGTACCGGCGCTTTATCGGGATGACCGAGGCGGAGGGGCTTACCGTGCCGGTCCACCATGTGGCCAACAGCGCCGCCATCCTGGAGCTGGGCGAGACCCACTGGGACATGGTGCGGGCCGGGATCTCCATTTACGGCATGTATCCGTCGGACGAGGTGGCCCGGACCGGACAGCGGCTTAAGCCGGTCATGTCGCTTCACAGCTTTGTAACCTATGTGAAGGACATTCCGGAGGGGTCGGAGGTCAGTTATGGCGGAACTTTCAAGGCAAAACGCAGAACAAAGGTTGCGACGGTTCCGATAGGTTACGGCGATGGCTATCCGCGGAATCTGTCCGGCAAAGGAAGCGTCCTGATCCGCGGGCAGAGGGCTCCGATCCTGGGCCGGGTCTGCATGGATCAGATCATGGTGGATGTAACGGACATCCCCGGCGTCTGTACGGACGATCCGGTGACGCTGATCGGGCGCGACGGCGAAGAGCAGATCACGGTGGAGGAGCTGGCCCGCACCGGCGGCGGTTTCCATTATGAGATCGTGTGCGATATCGGAAAACGGGTGCCCAGGGTTTACGTAAGAGACGGCCGGGTGGTCGGCACGAAGGATTATTTTGCCGATCTCTATGAGGATTTTCTCACGCCGTAAGACGCAGGATGGAAACAGAACTCACGTCCTTTTCATATGATAATGACAGAACGGCATGACGCCGCGCCGCCGGACGCCCGGAAAGCGCCTGCAAAGAGAACGTTCCTTTGTATAGGCGGCGAAAATCTGTAAATACTGGTTATAGAGACCGGTCCCCGGCGAGGGCGGCACGGCCGGTTTAAAGCGGTATGGACAGAAAAGCGACGGAGAGTGACGATATATGATAATCAGACGCGGCGATATCTACTACGCGGATCTAAGACCGGTGGTCG
The DNA here is from genome assembly GCA_947624815.1 of uncultured Lachnospiraceae bacterium. Taxonomy (GTDB): domain Bacteria; phylum Bacillota; class Clostridia; order Lachnospirales; family Lachnospiraceae; genus UBA3402. The sequence goes on from CANQME010000027.1 coordinate 12,351, forward strand.
GTTCCGAGCAGGGCGGCGTGCGGCCGGTCCTGATCATACAGAACGACGTCGGGAATAAACACAGCCCCACTGTGATCTGTGCGGCGATCACCTCGAAGATGAACAAGGCGAAGCTGCCGACCCATGTGGAGCTGGATACGCGCAAATGCGATATGGTGAAGGATTCGGTGATTCTTCTGGAGCAGCTGCGGACCATTGACAAGCAGCGTCTGAAGGAGAAGATCTGTCATATCGACGACGATCTGCAGCAGAGAGTGGACTGCGCCCTGCGGGTAAGCCTGGAGCTGTTTACATAGCCCGAATCATGCCCGCGTGCAGAAGGATGAAACAGGGCTGCTGATGCTCTCGAAGAACGGCTCCGGATTGGGAAATAATTTTGACGCGGCTGCGTCATTTTGCGCTTGCCAGACAGCGGAATCAGTGTTAAGATAAATCAGACGCGCCTGCGGACGCAGGGACGGGCGGAAGCATGCCCGGGAGAGAAACGTTGAGAACGAGAGCAGAGAGAAAAGGAGTGTTATTCCATGTCAGGACATTCGAAGTTTTCCAATATCAAGCGCAAGAAAGAGAAGAATGACGCCGCCAAGGGCAAGATCTTCACGATCATCGGCCGTGAGATTGCTGTCGCCGTCAAGGAGGGCGGAGCCGATCCGGCCAGCAACTCCAAGCTGCGCGACGCCATTGCCAAGGCGAAGGCCAACAACATGCCCAACGATACCATTGACCGTGGCATCAAGAAGGCGGCGGGCGACGCCAACGCCGTCAATTACGAGAGCCTTACCTACGAGGGCTACGGCCCCGGCGGCGTGGCGATCATTGTGGATACCCTGACTGACAATAAGAACCGTACCGCGGCTAATGTCCGCGCGGCCTTCACCAAGGGCGGCGGCAACGTAGGCGCCCAGGGAAGCGTGTCCTACTTATTTGATAAGAAGGGACAGATCATCGTGGACAAGGAAGAGTGTGAGATGGACGCCGACGAGTTGATGATGGCGGCTCTGGATGCGGGAGCGGAGGATTTCGCCGAGGAAGAGGAAAGCTACGAGATCTACACGGCCCCCGATGATTTCAGCGCGGTCCGCGAGGCGATGGAGGCGGCAGGCATTCCGATGCTGGAGGCGGAGGTGACCATGATTCCCCAGACCTGGGTGGAGGTTACCGACGAGGAGAATGTGAAGAAGCTGAACCGGATCCTGGATATGCTGGACGACGATGACGACGTGCAGGGCGTGTACCACAACTGGGATGAGTAAACTGAGAGAATGACCAGAATCTGCCTTTCCGGCGCAGCAGCCGGGAAGGCAGTTTGTTCATGCGCCCGGCGGCGGTGTGTTCTGGCGGTGTGTTCGGCAGTGTGCCTGGCAATGTGTCCGGCGAGTTCGGCAGCTTGCCGGAGGGCGGGGTCGGCGGTGCGTCGGAAAGCGGAACCGGCCGAATGAAACAGTGAGGTGAGGGAGAAACCATGAGAATTCTGGTTGCGGAGGACGCGAAGGATCTGAACCGTCTGATTGTGAAGACGCTTACGAAGGCGGGCTACAGCGTGGACGGATGCCTGAACGGAGAGGACGCGCTGGATTATATGCGGGGCGCGGAGTACGACGCGCTGATCCTGGATATCATGATGCCGAAGCTGGACGGCTACCAGGTTCTGAGCCGCCTGCGGCAGCAGGGAAGCGACATGCCGGTGCTGTTTCTGACGGCCCGCGACGCGGTGTCCGACCGGGTGAAGGGACTGGATATGGGGGCGGACGACTATCTGGTGAAGCCGTTTGACTTCGACGAGCTGTTGGCCCGGATCCGGGCCATGACCAGGAAGCGGGCGGGCAGCCGCAGCAACCTGTTGAGCTACGCCGGGCTTACGGTGGATACGCAGCGGAGGACGGCTTCGCGGGACGGCACGGAGATCGCGCTTCTCCCGAAGGAGTACACGATCCTGGAGTACATGATCCGCAACCAGGGCATCGTACTGTCCCGGGAACAGCTGGAGGACCGGATCTGGAACTACGAGTATTCCGGAAGCTCCAACAACATCGACGTCTACATCAGCCGGCTGCGCAGGAAGATCGACGACGGCTTCGAGAAGAAGCTGATCCATACGATCCGCGGCGTTGGCTGGGTGCTGCGCGAGTAAGTTTAGGGCGCGGAATGCAGTGAGGACCATATATGAAAGGGATTAGGAACCGTTCTGTCAAATGGAAGATCACGCTGTGGCTGACGGTCCTGATGGCGCTGCTGTCAGGTCTTCTTCTGGTGTTCATGCTGACGATCAGCCGTTCCGTGACCACACGGACGTCCATGAACCAGCTGAGCCGGACCGTGCGGGACAATGCCTCCCGGATCTCCTATTCGGACGGCAAATTGCAGTTCGGCGACGGCTTCCAGTTCTCCCGAAGCGGCGTTTCCACGCTGGTCTACAGCCGAAACGGCGCGCTGATGGCCGGGCAGCTTCCGGTGTCGTTCTCTACGGAAGAGTCCTTTGAGAACGGCAGTCTGCGGACCGTATCCGCGGGAGAGACCCGGTATCTGATGCTGGATCTGTGGATCCCGTCGGGCTGGGAGGACGGCGTATGGCTGCGGGGGCTTCTGGAGCTGCCGGAGGACCGCTACGCCACGAACAACATCCTGCGGATCGCGGCGGTGGCGCTGCCGCTGTTCATCCTGTTGGCTGCCGCGGGCGGGTATCTGATCGTGAGGCGGTCGTTTCGGCCGCTGGACCGGATCAGCGACACCGCGTCGGCCATCAGCGAGGCGAAGGATCTGTCGCGGCGGATCGGCCTGCCGCCGGGGAAGGACGAGTTCTCGCGGCTGGCGGAGACATTTGACAGCCTGTTCGAACGGCTGGAACGGTCCTTCGAGGCGGAGAGCCAGTTTACCGCCGACGCCTCCCACGAGCTTCGCACGCCGGTATCCATCATAAAGGGCGCCTGCGAGTACGGCATAAAATACGATGAGACGGCGGAGGAGCGGACGGAGACGCTGGAGATGATCCACCGGCAGGCGGTGAAGATGTCGGAGCTGATCAGCCGGCTTCTCAGCATGACGCGGCTGGAGCAGGGGACGGAGCTGCCGGAGATGGCAGAGGTGGATCTGGCGGCGCTGGCGGAGGAAACGGTGGAGGAGCTGGCGGCGGAATACGGGCAGGAGCGGCTTCGATATGCTGCAAAAGAACCTGCGGAGACGCCGGAGCCTGCGGAAATAACCGGAAGTGCGGAGACGCCGGCCTGTACAGAAGAGCCGGTCCGCGGAGACGCGGTGCTGCTGAAGCGTCTTCTGCGCAATCTGATCGACAACGGTTTCAAGTACGGCAGGCCGGACGGCCATGTGTGGGTGTCCGTGTCGGATGCGGACGGCGAGGCGCTTCTTACGGTGCGCGACGACGGCATCGGGATCCCCCAGGAGCATCAGGAGAAGGTCTGGCAGCGGTTCTATCAGGTGGATCCCTCCCGCGGTGAGTCGGGCGGCGCGGGGCTGGGGCTTGCGATGGTCAGTCAGATCGCTCGGCTCCACGGCGGCTATATGACGCTTGAGAGCGTCCCGGAGAGAGGAAGCGTCTTCACGCTGCATCTGCCGAAGCGGCCGGACGAATATCCGCCGACCGAAAAATTAAAAAAATAATCCCCCGTTTCATGTAGATTTCATAATTCGTGGTTACAATGAGATCAGAAAACAGGAAAAGGGGGATTTTTATATGAGGAACCGCAGAATGAGAAACGGGATGCTTGGTGCGATGGCTATGGCTGCGCTGCTGTTGGGCGGCTGCGCACAGGGAAAGATGGCGTATATCGGGGCGGACGCGGCGAAGAAGCAGATCCTGGCGGAGGTCGGACTTGATGAGAGCCAGGTGAAGATCAACAGTGTCGATATGGCGACGCGGAACGGGATGGATTATTACCGGGTGGAGTTCTCCGATGAGAACGGGAACGTCTACCGGTATGATATCGAAGCGCTTACCGGCAAGGTGATCGAGAGCGCTGCCGTGGAAGACACGGCAGGCGAGACCGCGGCGCAGGCGAACGCGGCCGGAAGCAGAGCGGGCGAGACCGCGGCGCAGGCGAACGCGGGGGCGGCCGCTTCCGCAGGCGCACAGACGGCGAGCAGTCAGACGGTTGGAAGCGGAACTGCCGGCAGTGGAACGGGGATCACCGCAGAGAAAGCGAAGGAGAAGGCGCTGGTGCATGCAGGTCTGACCGCGGATCAGGTCACATTTACGAAGGCGAAGGCGGATCGGGACGACGGACGCAGCCTTTACGAGATCGACTTCTATGGAAACGACGGAACCGAATACGAGTATGATATCGATGCGACAAGCGGCGAAGTGATCAAGTACGATGTTGAAACTCCGAAGCTTCAGGTCGCCGGGCAGCAGGCGGGAGGCGGAGCGGCCGCTTCCGCAGGCGCCCAGACGGCGGGCAGTCAGACGGTTGGAAGCGGAACTGCCGGAAACGGAACGGGAATCACTGTAGAGGAAGCGAAAGAAAAGGCACTGGCGCATGCAGGTCTGACCGCGGCCCAGGTCACATTTACGAAGGCGAAGGCGGATCGGGACGACGGACGCAGCCTTTACGAGATTGACTTTTATGGAAACGACGGAACCGAATACGAGTATGAGATCGACGCGATAAGCGGCGACGTGATTAAGTATGACATGGAGACGCCGAGACTTCAGACGGCTGGACAGCAGGCGGGCACGGACGCCAACCTCCAGGCAGCCGGGCAGCAGGTGGGCGCGGGCGCCACCCCGAGCCTCCAGGCGGCCGGACAGCAGACGGGCGGACAGCAGACAGCCGGGCAGCAGGCGGGCTCCACCACCCCGAACCTTCAGATCAGCGGACAGCCGGACGCCGCCGCGGAGTCGTATCTGAGTACGGACGAGGCGAAGAGGCTGGCCCTGGCTCAGGTGCCGGGTGCGAGCGCAGGTGATATCGTGGAGTTCGAGACAGACCGGGACGACGGCCGGATCGAGTACGAGGGTAAGATCCTCTATGGCGGCATGGAATATGAATTCGAGATCGACGGCTACAGCGGCGCTTTCCGCAAGTGGGAGTGCGAGTATGACGACGATCACCACGACGGTCATCATGACTGATCGAACGGTCATGGCAGACAGCGGGGACATGGAAGACAGCGGGGACATGGAAGACAGCGGGGACATGGAAGACGGCGGGGACACGGAAGACGGCGGGGACACGGCGGACTGCGGGGATACGGCAGACGGCGGGGATGGCCCCGCCGCCCTGCTGTGAAAAAGTCCTTGGCATTTTCCCGGAGATATGGTAAGATAGCCTCACGGCGCCGTATATGGGGAAAGGATGCATATGGCGAATCGAAAGGTCTATCTGGTTGACACAGAGAATATAGGAAGCGCGTGGAAGGAACTGCTGCCGAAGAAGGGCAGCAAGGATATGCTGATTCTGTTCTACACCGAGTATTCTCCGGGGATCTCCTATGCGGACCTGGACTTCATCCGCCAGTATCCGTCCTCGTTTGAGACGGTGGAATGTTTTCCGGGCAAGAACGGGCTGGATTTCCAGCTGGTATCCTATCTGGGATACCTGATCAAATCCGCCCCGAAGACGGACTACATCATTGTCACCAACGATACCGGATATGACGCGGTGGTTAAGTTCTGGACAGGCCGGGACATGTCGGTGAAGAGACAGACCAAATCAGAGCTGACGCTTCCGGAGAAGACGGAGGAGACGGACGTCTTCGCGGAGGCGAAGGAGATGCTGAAAGGCCTCCTGTCGGACGAATATTCCGACGATGCATATGTGGACGGGATCTTTAAGATCATCTGCGATTATGACGCCAAACGGCTTCAGGAGCTGTATCAGGCCCTGCAGAAGGAATACACTCCTGACGGCGGAAGCGCGATCTACCGGATGGTCAAGCCCCAGCTGCGTATGATCTACAAGAAGATACCGAAGTGAGTTTAACCATATAGGGCGCCGGAGACAGAAACGCCTGCCGGGGAAGCGGATCGCTTCCCGGCAGGCGCTTTTTTCATGAGATGCGGCTGTGCGGCGGCCCCGGCAGGCCAGTATTTCGGCCGAAACAGGGCAGGCCGGTGCTTCCGGCCAAAGTCGAGCAGGCCAGTGCTTCCGGCCGAAACTGGGCAGGCCGGTGCTTCCGGCCAAGGCCGAACGGGCCGTTGCTCTTCCGGCCAAAGCCGAAACGCCGGTCGGGGCCGGCGGCGCGGCTCTCACCCGCGCAGCTCGTCGTATTCCACCGCCGCCAACGTATGCAGAACCCTTCGGATCCGCAGATGGGCGGCGTTGGCGCGGGTCGGATGGACCCGGTTGTTTAACAGGACCACGTAGAGGCCGCTGTCCGGCGACACGAAGATATGGGGCCCCGTAAAGCCGTTGTGGCCGAAGCCGCTCTGGTCGAAGAACTGCCCCGAATAGCTGTAATAGCCGTTGGCCAGGTGGAAGCCCAGACCCCGGTTCTCGTCCATCCCCGGCGTATAGTTGCGGATGGCTGTATCGAAGATCCGCCGCGGCAGATAGGTCTCGCCGTCCAGCGTTCCGTGGCCGGTCAGCATCCGGGCGAAGCGGATGCAGTCCTCCAGATCGGAGAATACGCCGGCGTTGCCGGAGACGCCGTTTAAGAACCGGGCGTTCTCGTCATGGACCCGGCCGCAGAGCCAGTCCCCGGTCCGGTGGTCCCTCTCGGTGAAGGCTGTATTCGCGGGATCGACAGGACGGTCGCCGGGATGGTATCCGGTGTGGGTCATGCCCAGGGGGCCGAAGACCTCCTCCTGCGCCAGAACATCCAGCGTCTTGCCGCTGATGCGCTCCAGCAGCTTCCCCAGCAGAATGAACCCCATACAGCTGTAGACGACCTGCGTCCCCGTCTGGTACGCAAGAGGCTGGTGCAGCAGGAAATCCGCCGCGTCGCCGCCCGGCTCCATAAAGTCCTCCAGCATGATATGGGCCGGGAACCCGGAGGTGTGGGTCAGCAGGTGGAAGATCGAAATGTTCTGTTTGTCCTCCGGCACCATGTCCCCGAAGTGCAGGGGCAGCATGTCCGCCAGATCCAGCTTCCCGGCGGCGATATAACGCAGGGTGATCATGGTGGTGGACAGGATTTTGGTGACGGAAGCCATATCATATAACGTATGCTCGTCGACGGCAGCGGCGTCCTCCGTATAGGAGGTGGTTCCGAAGACCTCCTTGACGTAGAGCCGGTTCCGGTCGCCGATGGCCAGCGCGGCAGAGGGGATCTGCTTCTCCTCCACGGCCTGGCGGATCCACTGGATCGATCTCGCAAATGGTTCCATAAGTCTGCCTTTCTTGCCGCCGATGCGGCAGAGCCTTCCGGCGGGGTTCCTGAACAGATCCCGCGCGGGGGATGATCCGGCGAAAGCTGCCGGATGAGGGTCGGGTTACGGAACCATTATAGCAGACGAAATAAAGGTTGTCAATTCTGGCGGAAATCACGAAATAAACGTTCACTCCTGATTGCATTGACAAACAGTTGCAATTCTGTTATAAATACAAGAAGCAGACTGGCGCTTCATTGATGCAGAACTGTAAAGTGAATAGGTGCTGTATGAGAAAGGCAAACAGACTGAGCACGAGGGGCGTGCCACGAGTTTGCTTCTTTATTATAATAGGAGGCTGCACGGTCTGCGGATTCTATAGTGGGAGTATTAGAGAAAGAGAGGAAAAAACTATGTGCAAGAGCAAGAGACTGGCCGCGCTCCTTCTGACGGGCGCGATGGTTCTCAGCCTGGCTGCCTGCGGCGGCTCCGGCAGTACTGAGACCACGACGGCGGCCGGCGGCGACTCCACAGCCACCACGACGGCGGCCGGCGGAAGCGGCGAGACGGCGGCAGCGGAAGAGAATACGGCTCCGGCCGTATACCGCACCCTGTATTCGGGTGAAGTAACGACGCTGAATTATCTGACCAGCGGCAGCACCAACAACTGGTCCATCGGCGCCAACTGCGTAGACAGCCTGATCGAGTACGACTGCTACGGCAACGTGATCCCCTGCCTGGCAGAGTCCTGGGAGAGCAACGACGACATGACCGAGTGGACCTTCCACATCCGTCAGGGTGTCAAGTGGGTCGACAAGGACGGCAATGAGGTCGCTGACGTGACCGCCAACGACTGGGTGTCCACCGCGCAGTATGTGAACGACGCCCGCAACGATTCCGACAACCAGTACATGTATTCCACGGGCTCCGTTGTGACCAATGCCCAGGCATACTATGACTATACCGCTTATCTGATGGACTGCGAGACCTACGGCTTCGAAGAAGGCGATGAGAACGCAGTCGACGACGAGGGCAACGCCATCGAGGTCGTGGAGCCTGTAGATCCGGCTTCCATCGGCGTCAAGGCTGCGGACGACTACACCCTGGTGATCAGCCTGGATCAGCCCTGCCCCTTCTTCTTAAGCGTACTGAGCTACACCACCTTCATGCCGGTGTACGGTCCGTTCCTTGAGGAAGTCGGCGATCAGTTCGGTCTGGACAATGAGAACCTGCTGTACTGCGGTTCCTACATACTGTCTACCTTTGAACCGCAGCAGGAGCGTATCCTGACCAAGAACCCGACCTACTGGGATGCGGAGCATGTGTATATCGACGAGATCCGCCAGACCTACAACGCGGAAGCAACCAGCATCAGCCTTCAGATGTACCTGGACGGCGAAGTGGACGGCGCAAGCATCGACACCAACCTTCTGGACAGCATGCTGCAGGATGATACGTATAAGAACCTGATCCATAAGAACCGCGACGATATCGCGTACAGCTACTTCTACTCCTTCGACTTCGATCCGAAGTTCGACGATGTCTATGAGCCGGAGAACTGGAAGATCGCGGTCAACAACACCAATTTCCGTAAGGCCATGGCGGCCGCCTTCGACCGTGTGCGCGCCCTGACCGTATACGATCCCTACAATCCGGAATTCCTGGTCGGCAATACCGTGACCCCCGCCACCTTCGCGGTCGGCGCCGGCGTGGATTACACCCAGTATCCGGCGTTAAAGCCCTATTCGGACGGCGACAGCTTCGATGCGGCCAAGGCGGTGGAGTACCGCGACAAGGCCCGTGCGGAGCTGGAGGCTGCGGGCTGCACGTTCCCGATCAAGGTCCTGACCTCCTATAACCCGACCTCTGCCAACTGGGATTCCGAGTGCCAGATCATGGAGCAGCAGATTGAGGGCGTTCTTGGTTCCGACTTCGTGGACATCATCGTGGAGGCCGGTCCGGAGACCGGATTCCTGGCAGCTGTCCGCCGTGCAGGCAAGTACGCGTTCATGAGCACCAACTGGGGCGCCGACTACGCGGATCCGCAGACCTACACCGAGCCCTTCGGCCTGGACAACAGCTACGGCTTCTGGGACAAGAGCGAGGATCCGGAGACCCACGAGCTGTTCTGCAAGTGGTATGAGATGGTTTACGGCACCGAGGCCGCGATCGAAAAGGGCCTGCGTGACGCCAGCATCCCGGAGAGCGACTGGGTGACCGGCGCCGCTCAGATCTATGACGACGAGGAGGCCCGCTACACGGCGTTCGCCGAGGCCGAGGCTCTGCTGATCGAGAACGCGATCATCGTTCCGTTCAAGATCGACAGCGGCGGATACTCCGTATCGAACCTGAACCCGATGGAGGGCGAGTACGCTCCCTACGGCGTGGCTCAGCAGCGCTATAAGTTCCAGCATCTGCTTCCGACTTCCATGAGCATGGACGAGTACAACGAAGTCTATGAGCAGTGGAAGACCGAGCGTGCCGCTGCGATCGCCGAGTAACAGAACCAGAATGTCATATGGAAACCGCGCCGGGCTTATTGCCTGGCGCGGTCATGCGGTTTTACCGGATCGTCTGTGACGTCGGGAAGACGCCAGGGACGACCCGGTAAAATCGCATATTGCGCGGGCTGTCCCGCGCCGCGCCGCCATACGCGGCGGGCCGGGCGGAAGCGTCGCGCCGTACGCGCAAACCAGAAAAGGAGGAAGCAGAATTGGCGAAATATATAGTTAAACGAATCCTGCACGCCATATTCACACTGCTGATCGTCATCACGGTCGTCTTCGCGCTTCTGCGCCAGATGCCGATCGAGGGCTACTTCAACAATATCGACAAGCTGACCGAGGCCCAGATCCGGGTAGGACTTACGAAGCTGGGTCTGACCAGACCTCTTCCGGTCCAGATCTGGAACTATCTGGTCCAGGTATTCCACGGGGATCTGGGAACCTCCAATAAGTTCCGCGAGGGATATTCCATCGCCAAGATCGTCATGAGCAAGGCGCCCATTTCCATCAAGCTTGGACTTCTGAGCCTGGCGGTGTCCCTCGTCGCCGGCATGTCCATGGGTATCATGATGGCCCGGTCCACCAGGTCGAAATGGAAGCTCTGGGACCGGTTCGGAACCGTATTCATCGTCATTATCCAGGCAGTGCCGTCGGCTGTGTACCATCTGCTGATCCAGCTGTACGGCAGCGACCTGCTGGGCGTTTCCATGCTGTTTAAGGAGGAGAATCCCGTCAGCTGGATCCTGCCTGTATTCTCCCTTTCCATCGGCAGCATCGCCTACTACGCCATGTGGCTGCGCCGGTATATGGTGGACGAGGCCAATAAGGACTATATCCGTCTGGCCCGCGCCAAGGGCGTGCCCTCCGGCCGGATCAGCCGCCAGCACGTCTTCCGCAACGCGGTGGTGCCGCTGGTGCAGTATCTGCCCAATTCAATCCTGCTGACCCTGGTGGGCTCCCTGTACGTGGAAAGCCTCTATTCGATCCCCGGAATGGGCGGCCTGCTGATCCAGGTGATCAAGCTTCAGGACAATACCATGGTGCTGGCGCTGGTGCTGATCTACTCGGCGATCTCGGTCCTGGGACTGCTTCTGGGCGATATCGCCATGGGCCTGGCTGATCCGCGGATCAGCTTCGTGAAGAAAGAAGGTGCTCGCTGATGACACTGCGCGGAATGAAGGAATCCCAGCTGGAACAATCCCTGGAGACCCAGCTTAAGAAGGATCTGAACCCGGCCGAGGCTTACGCGGATCTGCCGGAGGAGGAGCTGTTTACCGTGGCCGATTTCGACCATGAGGCGGCGGAGCGGGGCGGCTACTCCAATTACTCCTACTGGGGCGCGACGCTGCGGGCGTTTTTCAAGAATAAAGTGGCCGTATTTTTCCTGTGCGTGATCGCGGCGCTTCTGCTGTTCACCTTTATCCAGCCGTTTCTGCCGAATCAGCTGGATCCGAAGACCATTTACGACGATCCGGCCACCGGCAGGCAGTATATCAACCATCCGCCGGATGAGCAGTTCTGGTTCGGTACCAACGCCATCGGTCAGGACCTGTGGGCCCGGACCTGGGCCGGCACCCGCACCTCGCTGGGCATCGGCTTCGTGGTGGCCTGCTTCGAGGCCCTGTTCGGCACCCTGATGGGTACTCTCTGGGGCTATGTGCGGAAGCTGGACGCACTGTTTACGGAGATTTACAATGTATTTGACAATATTCCCCAGACGCTGATCCTGATCCTGGTATCCTACGTCATGCGTCCGGGCGTCACGACGATCATCTTCGCCCTGTGCCTGACCGGATGGCTGGGCATGGCCCGGTTCATCCGCAACCAGATCGTGATCATCCGCGACCGGGACTACAACCTGGCGTCCCGTACCCTGGGCGTCGGCACCGGCCGGATCATCACCAAGAACCTGCTTCCGTATCTGGTCTCGGTCATCGCCCTGCGCGTGTCCCTGGCGATCCCGTCGGCCATCGGCAACGAGGTGTTCGTCACCTACATCGGCATCGGCCTTCCCACGGACATTCCGTCCCTGGGGAACCTGGTGCAGGCGGGCCGTATCCTCATGAGCCAGGCGCCGCTCCGGTATCAGCTGCTGTTCCCGACGACGGTGCTTGCGATCATCACCATTTCCATGTATATCGTCGGCAACTCCTTCGCGGACGCCGCCGACCCGAAGAATCATGTTTAGGCAAGGAGGGCAAATGCGATGAAGAAACATACAGAGCCGCTGCTCTCGGTCCGCGACCTGAATTTCAAGTTTACCCTGCGGGGCCAGGTGCTTCATGCGCTCCGCGATATTTCCCTGGACGTGTATCCGGGCGAGAGCCTGGCCATCGTCGGCGAATCCGGCTCCGGCAAGAGCGTGTTCGTCAAGTGCCTGATGGGACTGAACGACTTAAACGGCTATGTGGAGAGCGGCAGCATCGAATACGGCGGCAAGGACCTGACGCTGTTGAAGACGGACAGCGACTGGAAGGACATCCGCGGCAGCCGGATCGCCATGGTGCTGCAGGACCCGATGACCAGCCTAAATCCCCTTAAGACCATCGGCTGGCAGATCGAGGAGGCGGTCAGGCTCCATCAGGGGCTTAAGGGCGCCGAGGCGAAGAAGGCCGTGTACAGCATTCTGGAGGAGGTCGGCATCTCCGAGCCGGAACGGCGGGCGAAGCAGTATCCCCATGAGTTCTCCGGCGGTATGCGCCAGCGTGTGGTTATCGCCATTGCCATGGCCTGCCGTCCCGAGATCCTGATCTGCGACGAGCCCACGACCGCCCTGGACGTGACGATCCAGGCCCAGATCCTGGGACTGATCCGGCAGATGCAGAAGAAATACAACCTGACGACCATCTATATCACCCACGACCTGGGCGTCGTCGCCAATGTGGCGGACCGTATTGCGGTCATGTACGCCGGCGAGATCGTGGAGGTAGGGACCAGCGACGAGGTGTTCTACGACCCGCGCCATCCCTATACCTGGGCGCTTCTGTCCAGCCTTCCTCAGCTGGGCGTAAAGGGCGAACCCCTCTATTCCATCGAGGGAACGCCTCCCAACCTGTTCCATGAGGTGAAGGGCGACGCGTTTGCTCCCAGGAACCCGAAGGCGCTTAAGATCGACTATGTGAAGCGGCCGCCCATGTTCGCGGTCACGGCGACTCACAGCGCCCGGACCTGGCTCATCGATCCGCGGGCCCCGAAGGTGGATCCGCCGGAGCACATTCTGGCGCTTCGCGAACGGGGGAAGGACCTGGTGGCGAAGGCCGCCGCGGAAGGAACGGCACTCTACGGCGCGTCCGCGCCGGAGGAAGAGACCGGGGCCGCAGCTTCGGCGGCCGTAAACGAAGAGAACGGCAGTGCAAAGGGGGTGACCGCCCGTGGCTGAGAAAGCAGCTGAAACGCGAAAAAAGATGCTGGAGGTGGACCATATCAGCGTCCATTTCGGCAGGAAGCGCCATCCGTTCGTGGCGGTAGACGACGTCTCCTTCGACATCTACCAGGGCGAGACGTTCGGACTGGTAGGCGAGTCCGGTTCCGGCAAGACCACGATCGGCCGCGCCATCATCCGCGCCAATACGCTGGCTTCCGGAGAGATCCGTCTGGACGGGAAACGCATCTCCGGCCGGCTCTCCCAGGCGGAGGACCGGCAGGTGACCCGGGACGTGCAGATGATTTTCCAGGATCCCATGGATTCGCTGAACGAGAGGGCCAAGGTAGGCTATATCGTGGCCGAGGGGCTCTATGCCCCGGGCCGCCATGTGAGCGAGGAGGAACGGCGCAGACTGGTGGACAAGGCGCTGCTGGACGTGGGCCTTCTGCCTGAATTCTCCAGCCGGTTCCCCCACGAGTTCTCCGGCGGACAGCGGCAGCGGATCGGAATCGCCCGCGCGCTGGTTTTAAGCCCCAAGTTCATCGTGGCCGACGAGCCCATCTCGGCGCTTGACGTGTCGATCCGGGCCCAGGTGCTGAATCTTCTGTCCGCGCTTCAGAAGGAGAGGGGACTGACCTATCTGTTCATCGCCCACGACCTGTCGGTGGTGCGCTTCATCTGCGACCGCATCGCCGTCATCCACAAGGGCCATATCGTGGAGCTGGCCGAGAGCGAGCAGCTGTTCGCCCATCCGCTCCATCCGTATACGAGGGCGCTTCTGTCGGCGATCCCGCAGCCGGATCCGATCGTGGAGCGGAACAAGAAGCTCCTGATCTACGACCCGTCCTGCCATGACTATTCGGTGGATAAGCCGGTCTGGGAGGAGATCGAGGAGGGACATTTCATCCTGGCCAATCAGAAGGAGCTGGCAGAATACCGGAAGATGATCAATTGACAAATCACAGAAGTTCTGGTATATATATTTATTTGAAGCGGTATTAATGCATAACTATAAACAGACAGAATCAGTAAAGGCAAACATGTTGTGCACGATGGGGTGTGCGATGTTTGCTTTTATTGCATAATTATTCGGAAACGCCGGATCATCCGTTCGGATACGGCCGGCGGGGCATTCTTCCGAAAGCGGCAGAACACGGATAGAGGAGGGACTTTCCACCATATGAAGGACTATGTGATCAAGAAACTGCTGCTGGGTGTGGCGCTCATATTCTGCGTGTCGTTCCTGGTGTTCAGCATGATCTATATGATGCCCGGCGATCCGGCGTCCATCATGGCCGGACAGCTTTCGTCCCGGGAGAACCTGGAGGCGATCCGTCATGAATACGGCTTTGACCGGCCGTTTCTGGTGCAGTATTTCGACTGGATCCGCAAGATCCTGTTCGAGCGGGACTTCGGGATTTCCTATAAGTACCGCCTGCCGGTCTGGGGCCTCATTAAGACCCGTATCCCCATCAGTTTGAAGCTGACGGTCGCCACGCTGATCATTGAAAATCTGGTGGCGGTTCCGCTGGGGCTGATCTGCGCCTATAAGAAAGACAGCCTCATCGACCGTCTGGCGGTCGGCACGTCTCTGGTGCTGACGGCGGTTCCGTCCTTCTGGCTGGCGGCGATCCTGATGCTGGTGTTCGCCGTAAACTTAAAGCTGGTGCCGGTAGCCGGCTTCGAGAGCTGGCGCAACTATATCCTGCCCATCGTCACGGGCGTCGTCAGCGGCCTGGCCAGCACGATCCGTCTGACCAAGTCGGAGGCCATGGACGCGCTGCGGGAGAAGTACGTGATCACGGCCTACGCCAAGGGCCTGACGAAGCGGGGCGTTCTCGTTAAGCACGTGCTGCGCAACTCGCTGATCATCATTGCGGTCAACCTGTTTCTGCAGCTGCCGTGGCTGATCTCGGGCTATATCATCATTGAAAATGTATTCGGAATCCCCGGAATGGGCAACCTGATGGTGAACTCCATCGTGGAGCAGGATTTCAACGTCATCCAGGCGATCATACTGATCATCACCACCCTGACCGTGGTCTGCAATATCCTGAGCGACATCGTGCTTGGCATCCTGGATCCCCGGATCCGGATCGCCGTGACGGGAGGTGACCGGTAATGAACGACAGTCCGGTAAGGGAATTCTTCAAGACCTGCTATAAGAACAGAAACTTCCTGATCGGTCTTATCATGGTGGGGAGCGTCGTTCTGCTGGCCGCTTTCGCCGACGTGATCGCGCCCTTTGCCTATGACGCCAACAACCCCAGGGAGATCCTGCAGGCGCCCAGCATGCAGCACTGGCTGGGAACCGACGACATGGGCCGCGACCTGTTCAGCCGGATCGTGTACGGGACCAGGATCACCCTGAAGGTAGCCGTGATCGGCGCCGGCCTGCAGCTGATCCTGGGCGTGAGCGTGGGACTGATCTGCGGGTATTTCGGCGGAGCCGTCGACAAGGGACTGATGTTTTTCGCCGATCTGACCTACGCCATCCCCAGCATGATCGCCGCGCTGGCCGTGGTCACCGTGATCGGAAGCAATCTGACCAACGCGATCATCGCCGTGGCCGTCGTCAACTGGGCGGCCTACGCCAGGGTCGTCAGGGCCAAGACCATGGCCATCAAGAACCAGGCGTTTATCGAGACCGGGATCGCCTTCGGAGAATCGCCGCTGGCCATTATGTTCCGGTATATCCTGCCCAATATCGTTCCGATCCTGATCGTCAATATCTCGATGCAGCTGCCGGGGACGATCATGTCCACGACCACGTTAAGTTTCCTGGGCGTGGGCTCCCAGCCGCCGTCTCCGGACTGGGGCTGGATGGTGTCCGACGGCATCCGCTACGTGTCCAGAGGCCCGTGGCTCTGCATTTATCCGGGCCTGGCCCTGGTGTACACGGTGTTCGGGTTCAATATTATGGGCGAGGGCCTGCGGGATCTTCTGGATCCCAGGATGAAGTCGCAGTAAGGAGGGACGGACAATGGGCGAAAACAGCGAACTGCTGAGACTGAACGAGCTGTGCGTTGATTATAAGGTAAAGGACGGCTATCTGTCCGCCGTCAGGAATGTCAGCTTCTCCATCAACCGGGGCGAGATCTTCGCCATCGTCGGCGAATCCGGCTGCGGCAAGTCCACGGTGGCCCACGCGATCCTAAAGCTCCTTCCGGAGCACAACGAGGTGATCCGGGGCGAGATCTGGTATGACGGCAGGGATCTGAACGGCCTGTCGGAGAAAGAGCTGGAGAAGGTCCGGGGGCACGAGATCGGCATGATCTTCCAGAACCCCCTGGATTCCTTAAATCCCGTATATACCACCGGAAAGCAGGTGCAGGAGGGCATCCTTCTGGACAACGTGCCGAAGGCGGAGGCGTGGAACAAGGTTATCGAGATGTACCGGGACGTGAAGATGCCGGACGCGGAGAAGCGGGTCAACAGCTATCCCCACGAGATGTCCGGCGGCATGCGCCAGCGCGTCATGATCGGCATGATGCTGGCCCGCAACCCCAGGCTACTCATCGCCGACGAGCCCACCACGGCCCTGGACGTGACCATCGAGGCCCAGATCCTCAAGCTGATCCGGGAGCTGCGCGACGAGCACGACACGGCGGTCATGATGATCACCCACAACTTCGGTCTGGTGTCGGAGATCGCCGACCGGGTGGCGGTCATGTACGCCGGCGAGGTGGTGGAGATCGGGACGGTGTTCGATATCTTCGACGAGCCGAAGCACCCGTATACCAGGCGGCTGATGCAGGCGCTTCCGCGCACCACCAAGGCACAGGGCCGGCTTAAGACCATCGACGGCAGCGTGCCGCGCCTGACGAACCATAAGAAGGGATGCCGCTTTGCCAACCGGTGCGCGTATGCGACGGAGCGGTGCAGGACGGAGGATCCGCCGGTGAACGACGTGAGTCCGTCCCATTCCTACCGGTGTTTTTCGGAGCAGGGGGTGAAGGAAAATGGCTGAGGCAGCGATCGAGTTGGTAGACCTTAAGAAATATTTCCCTGTCAGCAACGGATTCGGCAGGAGCAGAAGCTACGCCAAGGCCGTGGACGGCATTTCCCTGACGATCAACAAGGGAGAGATCGTCGGACTGGTGGGAGAATCCGGAAGCGGCAAGACGACCCTGGCCAGGGTGATCCTGCGGCTGACGGACATCACCTCCGGCACGGTGATCTTCGACGGGGTGGATCTGTCCAAAGCCACCCGCGCCCAGATGAAGGAGATGCGGACCAAGGTATCCGTGGTGTTCCAGGATCCGGCGTCCAATTTAAATCCCCGTGAGACCGTATTAAGCTCCATCATGCGTCCGCTGGTCATTCACGGGATCAACCGGAAGGACGCGAAGGAAATGGCCACGAAGGCCATGTCCCTGGTGAAGATGGACGCCCGGTATCTCTACAGCTACCCCCATCAGCTGTCCGGCGGACAGCTGCAGCGCATCGCCATCGCACGGGCGCTGGTGATGAATCCGAAGGTCATGATCCTGGATGAGCCGACGTCGGCCCTGGATATCTCGGTGCAGGCGCAGATCCTGAATCTGCTTCTGGACCTGCAGGAGCAGCTGGGCCTGACCTATCTGGTCATCACCCATGACCTGAACGTGATCCGCTATATCAGCGACCGGATCGCCGTCATGTATCTGGGCCGTCTGGTGGAGTTCGGACCGACGCAGGAGGTGCTTGACAATCCCCGTCACCCGTATACGAAGGGACTGATGGCGGCGTCGCCGATCTTAAATCCCCATGACCGGGGCAGGGAGAAGTACATGATGGAGGGGGAGCCGGGAAGTCTGATCGATCTGCCCAGCGGGTGCCATTTCCATCCCCGGTGTCCGTACGCAACGGAGCGGTGCCGGACGGAGGCACCAAAGGACGTGAGGATCTCGGAGCTTCACCAGGTGAACTGCTTCCTGGCGGAGAAGGAGGACGCCTGAGAAGGGCGGACCGGCAGAAACGTGTGCAGGCGGCAGCGCCGCTTCACATAGAAAGAAATGCTGCGTGAGAACGCGCAGAATCGTAAGGAGGAGAGAAAATCTATGAGAAAGAAAGCATTGGCAATGACAGCGGCTCTGGCTCTGGTTCTGTCTCTGGGGCTTACCGCCTGTGGGGGCGGCGCGGACAGCGGTGCGGGAAGCACCGGTGCGGCCGGTGAGGCGGCCGGAACGGAGAGCGGCAGCGGGAGTGGATCGGCGGAGACGGATTCCGACAAGGTTCTGACCATCCACGATTCCGACTGGGAAGGCATCGATCTGTTCCAGGTTTCTTCCTGGAACGATATGCAGATGCTTCTGGCGGATCCGGTTCTGGGAACCGATCCTGAGACCAAGGCGCCGACGCCCAGCATCGCTTCGGAGTTCGAGTGGAGCGACGACGGCCTGACCTGGACCCTCACATTCCCCGAGGGCATGTATTACAGCACCGGCGAGCAGCTGGAGCCGGAGGACTTCGTGGCCAGCGTCGAGTACGGCCAGGAGGTCAGCGAGTACGGTTCCGGTTACGCCAACATCGAATCCATGGAGATCGACGGACGGAAGGTGATCTGCCATTTAAGCTCCTTCCAGGCCGATATGGAGTACAATTTCCAGAGCGTGTTCGTAGGCATCATCGACAAGGACGAGCTGGAATCCCTGTCCAAGGACGAGGCCCTGTGGGGCGTCCATCCCTACGGCCCCTACTATCTGGAGTCCTATGAGCCCGGCGCATACGCGGTGCTGAAGGCCAATCCCGGCTACAAGACCTACAATCCGATCGTGACCAATAAGGGCGCGTGCCCGGTGGAAACGGTACGCGTGGTCTTCTCCGGCGAGGATTTCACCCTGGCGCAGGGAATCCAGAACGGCGATTACGACGTGCTCAGCCGTGTTCCCAGCGCTTACCTTGAGGAGCTGCAGAACGCGGACAGCATCACCGTTACCGAGGCGTGCGGCGCGGATCTGTCTTATCTGGAGGTCAACATCACGGATCCGATCCTGTCCGACAGCAATGTCCGCAAGGCGATCATCAACGCGATCAACCGCGAGAACCTGGACGCCTACATGAGCGATTTCCAGTCTCCCGCCTACTGCCTGGTTCTGCCCAAGTGCTTAAACTACGACGCAGAGGCCGAGAGCTATTACAAGGCAAGCTACGACTATGATCCGGATACCGCGAAGCAGCTGCTGGCGGACGCCGGCTGGGCCGACACGGACAACGACGGTTATCTGGACAAGGACGGCCAGAAGTTCACATTCGAGCTGGACAGCCGAGACGATGAGGATTCCGTCCGCATCGCCCAGTCGATTGCAGCCGACCTGGCGGACGTGGGCATCGAGATGACGATCAAGACGCAGGACTGGTCCTATGTCAACCAGGACGTTGAGGACGGCAATTTCCAGATGGCAGTTCTGGGACTTGAGTGGTCCGAGCCGTTCCTTCTGGTCGACCGTTTCTGCCAGAGGAACCCCGAGGTCACGAACCCGGATCCGGAGGGACAGGCGGCTATGGTCGCGGAGGCCAGAAGCATTGTGGATTATAACGACAGGACGAAGGTGATCACCGATATCCAAAAGAAGCTGTTCGACTACTGCAGCATCATCCCGACGGCGGACAATACCGCGTTCCGCTGCTGGAGATCGGAGATCCAGGGCATCATCTGCACCGATACCGGCGTATTCCTGCTGAACGACGTGGTCGTGGACGACAACGGCAATTTCCGCAACGTGCAGTAAAAAATATTCCGGCGGCAGCCGGCATGCAGAATAAGGATAACCAGAAACGCCTGACGGCGCATCCGGATCCCCGGGAGGGACGGTACGCAGTCAGGCGTTTTACGTGCGGAAGGCGTATCCGGGGCAGAACCGGCCGGATGCGTTACAGGCAGTCCTTCATGACGGCATAGGCGCCGTCGGTCTCGGTCTTCTGAAGAAGCCGCACCGCTTCCGCCTCGAAGCCCGGGATCTCCGACAGGTCGCGGCCCCAGAAGTCCCGGTTGGTGCAGACCGCGTGGACGAGCGCTTCGGCGGAGTCTCCGCGGTGCGCATAGAAGTATTCCAACACCGCCCGGTCGTCGGAGACGGTATAGGAGCCGCCGCCCGGCCGGCGGGCCGCAAGTCCCGCGTCCGTCAGCTCCGTACCCCGGTAGAACGCCAGATAGAAGGCGAACGAGGCGGTGATGCAGGCCGGGAGCCTGCCGAATTTGTCCACATAACCGAGGAGGGACGGCATCACGCGGGCCTTCCATTTGGACGTGGAGTTGAGGGAAATGGACAGCAGCGCATGGTCGATGAACGGATTCTTAAATCTCTCCGTGACGGCGGCCGCAAAATCCAGGCACTCTTCCTTGGGCAGGGAAAGCGTGGGAATGATCTCGTCGTAAATGGTCCTGCTCATAAAGCCCTGGATCACCTCGTCGTTCATGCAGTCTCGGACGATGTCCCGGCCGGCCAGATACGCGCCCATGATCATGGAGGTGTGGGCGCCGTTTAGGATGCGGACCTTTCTCTGCTTGTAGGGCCTGTGGTCGCCGGTGATCAGGACCGGCAGGCCCGCTTCCGCAAACGGCAGTTCCTTCTTCAGGGAATCAGGGCCTTCGATGACCCAGAAGCCGAACACCTCGCCGGTGTCGATCAGATTGTCCTCGTAGCCGTTCTCTTCGTTGATGGCCGCCGCTTCGCTGCGGGGATAGCCGGTGACGATCCGGTCCACCAGGGTGGAGCAGAAGATATTTTCCTCCCTGATCCAGCGGACGAAATCCTCCGGCAGCTGCCACTGGGCGGCGTACTGAAGCACACATTTCTCAAGCTCTTTGCCGTTGTCGTCGATGAGCTCGCA
>CANQME010000028.1 GCA_947624815.1 uncultured Lachnospiraceae bacterium
TGGAACAAACAAAAGCCCTGAGCAGTCAGGGCTAATGTTTAAAAATTTTCGGGACATTTTCATTTTCGCTTGACAGTGATACAGAAGCGTTTCAGAGCAGGAGGAAGACATATGCTTAGAAGGATCATTAAAATCGATGAGGAAAAATGTAACGGCTGCGGCATCTGCGCCGAAGCCTGTCACGAGGGAGCGATCGGAATCGTTGACGGCAAAGCGAAGCTGCTGCGGGAGGATTACTGCGACGGGCTTGGCGACTGCCTTCCCGCCTGCCCGATGGAGGCGATCTCCTTTGAGGAACGGGAGGCCCCGGCGTACAATGAAGCGGCGGTAAAGGCTGCACGGCAGGAAAAGCATGCCGGGAAGCTGGCCTGCGGGTGTCCCGGAACCGCGGCGCGGGCGATTGCCCGTGAGGAAGCGCCGGCGGAAAGGACGGCCGTTCACAGCCGGCTGTCCCAATGGCCGGTACAGATCAAGCTGGTTTCGGTCAATGCGTCGTATTTCGACGGCGCCGATCTGCTTGTCGCCGCCGACTGCACCGCTTATGCTTACGGCAATTTCCATCAGGATTTCATCCGAAACAGGATCACTCTGATCGGCTGCCCGAAGCTGGATATGGTGGATTATACCGAGAAGCTGACGCAGATCCTTGCACGGAACGATATCAGGAGCGTGACTGTCGTGCGGATGGAGGTACCCTGCTGCGGCGGGATCGAGAACGCGGTAAAGCAGGCGCTTCAGGCCAGCGGGAAGTTTATTCCGTGGAGCGTGACGACGGTTTCCACGGACGGCCGGATCATCGAATGAACGGAGAAGGCCTGCACGATCGGGCAGCAGCCGGACAGGCAGTGGCCGGCAGGATATTTGCGAACTGCAAATAAGGACGCAATTTTTGGTAAATTGCGTCCTTCCTTTCTTTTGAAGGTTCTTTTATAATAAACATGAATGATCATATCGGAAGCGTGCCCGGCGGATGAAGGCCGGATGCGCGGATCTATTTCAGAAGGAGGGGTTTCGTAATGCTGGTTGAGACAAAAGCAAGAGTTGGCGTATTCGCCATCGCGTTGGGCGCCTATCTGCCCCAGTTTCCGTCGCTGGTGCCGGAATTTGAGTCTCAGTACGAGGCGTTTAAGAAGACGCTGCCGGATACGGTGGAGGTGATCGACGGGGGGCTGGTCACGACGAAGGAGCTGTCCATGGAGGCCGGGGACAAGTTCCGCGCCGCGGACGTGGATCTGGTGATCCTTCAGCTTCTGACCTACGCCACTTCCTATAACATGCTGCCGGCGGTCCGTGATCTGAACGTGCCGGTGGTTCTGGTCAATCTTCAGAAGAAGAAAGCGCCTGATTATGCAAATACGGACACGGCTACCTGGCTGGGCGAGCTGTACGCCTGCGGCGCCGTCGGCGAGATGGTGGCGGATCTGGAGCGGGCCGGCAAGCGCCATGCGGTGATCACCGGCGTGGTAGAAGGCGGAGACGAGCAGGCGAAGGCGGAGATCGAGGACTGGTGCCGCGCGGCTCAGGTGCGCCGCCGCTTCCGCGATACGAATCTGGCGCAGATCGGACGTCCCTACCCGGGCATGATGGATCTGTATATCGACGAGACGAACCTGTACCACAGGATGTTCCTTTATACCAAGCAGTTCGACTGGGAGAAAATGTGGGCGATCGCGGATCACATTACCGATGAGGAAGCCATTCGCGCCAAGGCGCAGGACATCCTTGACACCTTCGATATCGAGGGCGGCGGCACCATCGAGAAGGTCTGGGATATGGCCAGATATGTGGTCGCCTTCGAGCAGTGGGTGAAGGACGAGAAGCTGGCCCTGGTGGCGTCCCATTATGACGGCTTCGCCCAGGGCGTGGCCGGAAAGCTGGACAGCATGCTGATCCCGGCGTTCTCCATGCTGATCAAGCAGGGAACCGCCTGCGCGGTGGAGGGCGATATCAAGGTGGCCATGGCCATGAGCATCCTGAAGACGATCGCCGGCACCGGTCAGCTTTCCGAGATGTATTCCATCGACTTCAACGAGGATATCTGCATCATCGGCCATTCCGGCTCCGGAGACGCAGACATTTCCCAGGCGAAGAAGCCGACCATGAAGATCGTTCCGGTGTTCCACGGCAAGACCGGAGGCGGCTATCTGACCCAGTTCTATCCGCCTACGGGTCCGGTTACCTATCTCGGCATCACCCAGGACCGGGACGGTCATTTCAAATTCGTCGTGGCGGAGGGCGTCAATGAGCCAGGCCCGATCTTCACCTTCGGCGATACGAACATGCGCACCCGCTTTGCCTGCGGCGCGCGGGAATTCTGCAACCGCTGGAGCGAGGCCGGCCCGACGCACCATATGGCGGCGGCGGTCGGACGCCATATCGACACGATCCTGAAGGTGGCGAAGATCTTCGACGTGCCGGTGGATATCATTACGCGGTAGATATCGCTGCGAGGCAGATAATTTCTCCTTGACTTTCCGGATTGCCGGTGGTATAAATACCCTTAGAAACCTTTGAGGGAGAGTAAGTACCCAATGCGGAAGGTTGCAGAGAGCTGCCGGCGGTGGAAAGGCGGTACGGGAAGCACTGGGGAATGGGCTCCTGAGGGCGAGCGGAACTTACAGTATGCGAGCCGGAGAAGAGATCTCCGTTATCAAAATCAGCATATGATACGTATGCGCTGAGAGGGTACCGATGTACCAAGCCGGGTGGCACCGCAGGAGTTGAATCGCTCCTGTCCCTGCATTTGATTGTGGGGACGGGAGCTTTTTTGATGCTCAGGCGGGAAGCGGCCGAGTTCCCGGCGAACGGCCTGCCTGCGGCGGATAGATTCTCCGGTTCCGGCAATCATAACTCTATTAAATCATTTTTGGAGGTAAGAAAGATGAAACAGGAAAGCAAGATCCCCTACAAGATCTATCTGGAAGAGAGCGAGATGCCGACCAGCTGGTACAACATGCGCGCTGACATGAAGAATAAGCCGGCGCCCCTTCTGAACCCGGGTACCCTGAAGCCCATGACCTTTGAGGAGCTTCGCGGCGTATTCTGCGACGATTTGGTCCGTCAGGAACTGGACGATACCACGGCGTATGTGGAGATTCCCGAGGAGATCCGCAATTTCTACAGGATGTACCGTCCTTCGCCGCTTGTCCGCGCTTACTGCCTGGAGGAGAAGCTTCAGACTCCGGCGAAGATCTACTATAAGTTCGAGGGAAACAACACCTCCGGCAGCCACAAGCTGAATTCCGCCATCGCTCAGGCATATTACGCGAAGAAGCAGGGCTTAAAGGGCGTGACCACGGAGACCGGCGCCGGACAGTGGGGCACGGCCCTGTCTATGGCCTGCGCGTACCTGGGCCTGGACTGCAAGGTGTATATGGTGAAGGTTTCCTACGAGCAGAAGCCGTTCCGCCGCGAGGTGATGCGCACCTACGGAGCTTCCGTGACGCCGTCTCCGTCCATGGAGACTGAGGTGGGCCGCAAGATCCTTGCGGAGCATCCGGGAACCACCGGAAGCCTGGGCTGCGCCATTTCCGAGGCTGTGGAAGTAGCTACGACCAATGAAGGCTACCGCTACGTGCTGGGAAGCGTTCTGAATCAGGTGCTGCTGCATCAGTCGGTCATCGGTCTGGAGTCCAAGATCGCCATGGACAAATACGGCATCACTCCGGATATCATCATCGGCTGCGCCGGCGGCGGCTCCAACCTGGGCGGCCTGATCGCTCCGTTCATGGGCGAGAAGCTGCGCGGCGAGAAGGATTACCGGGTCATCGCTGTTGAGCCGGCGTCCTGCCCCAGCTTTACCAGAGGCAAGTTCGCCTATGACTTCTGTGATACCGGCATGATCTGCCCGCTGGCGAAGATGTACACCCTGGGCAGCGGCTTCATTCCGTCTCCGAACCACGCCGGCGGACTTCGGTTCCACGGCATGAGCACGATCCTGTCCCAGCTGTATCATGACGGTCTGATGGAGGCGACCTCCGTGGAGCAGACGTCGGTATTCGAGGCTGCGGAGATGTTCGCGAGAGTGGAGGGCATCCTTCCGGCTCCGGAGAGCGCCCATGCGATCCGCGTGGCCATCGACGAGGCCCTGAAGTGCAAGGAGACCGGCGAGGAGAAGACGATCCTCTTCGGTCTGACCGGAACCGGATACTTCGATCTGGTGGCTTACGAGAAGTTCAATGACGGCGTCATGAACGACTATATTCCGACAGACGAGGATCTGCAGAAGGGCTTCGACGGAATCCCCAAATTCCCGGGCAACGAAATCTGATAACCGCATATCATTTCTCAGAAACAGAGGCCGGCTCTGCCTTCCCTTATGGGGAGACGGAGCCGGCTTTTCGATATTCTTTTGGGGGCCTGTTCCGGTCACTATTCTGACACTATACCGATGGTATTATTTGCTTTATAATTTATAGAAAAAAGGGGGAAGGGCATGAAGAAGCTGATACTTGTAATCATAGGGATCTGTATACTTGGAAGCGGATGCAGGAGTGGAGCTGTTTCACAGGAGCGGTACGGAGGGAATCAGAAGCCGCAGGAGCAGCCCGGAGAAACTTCGACAGTGGCCGTCACGGAATCCGGACAGCCGGTACTTAGCGCTGATCTTGAGAAAAAGACGAAAATTGGGGTGGCGGATATACTGATACCGGAAAGCAGTTGTCTTGCGGAAACGCCGTTTATGGTTTCCGACATGGAGCATATTTTGGAAGAGGACTCCGAACTGGAGAGAGTAGATGGCAGCGAGGGGGCAAACGGCCGCTATATTTACTGGAAAGGGGCGGGAATCGAATATGTAACTTATTCTACCGGGAATGATCTGCTGGGCGTTGTATTGCATCATGACAGTTATTCGCTGGCGAATGGGATTCAGACAGGTATGGCAGAATCGGAACTGCTTCGAATTGGCTATCCGTTTGATAAATATGAAAGTGCAGAAGACAGCGGATCCGGGGCAGTCATATTCGGGAGCGGATTATTAAGAGATGAAGCAGGACCGCTGAATACGGCCGACTATGATTCAATCTATGTTTACGCCGGAACCGTATCGGCGGAGGAGGCCCAGGCGTATGGGATCAGCGAGGGAGCCTGTTACAGCATTGTTTTGCTGATAAAGGACGGGGTGGTCAATAAGGTGATTCTGGATATGCCTGCGGCGGGGTGACGGATTGTTTACGTTTCATGGGAGATTTGGGAGCAGAGGCCGGCTCTGCCTCCCCTTACGGGGAGACGGGGCCGGCGTTTAGGTATTCTTCCAGGCAGACGCCGAGGCGGTGAATTTCCGCTGCGGCGTCTGTGCCTACATAGCGGTAGTGCCACGGCTCGTTGCTGATACCGGTGATCTCGGTCTTATCGTCCGGATAGCGATGGATAAAGCCGTATTCGTGAGCGTGTTTGTCCAGCCATTCGTAGACCTGGTAGCCGGCAGAGTGGATACCGTCGGCATTGATGTCTACGGCGGAGCCCAGCTGATGCTCGCTGGTGCCGGGGATGGCGACCCATTTCTCGGCTTCCTCCTTCGCCCGGGCGGCAGAATAGCCCTGGGACTGAAAGGACGCGATCTTCTCGTCCATCAGGCTCTGCTGCTTCTCGGCGGTGCGGAAGCCGGATGCGACGACCGGATACACGCCGTCGGCGCGCATTGCGTCGAACATGGACTGGAGGGACGGATAGATGCGGGAGTCTACGGACTGGCCGTTGTCGAGTTCGGTCAGACTGAGCCGTTCCTGCCAGCCCTCGGGAAGCGGATGGTTGCGGTTAACCAGAAGAAGATACCATGGAGTGTTGGTGTCGCCGGAAGCGTCTGCGGGGGCGGAAGTGCCGGAATCGCCGGAAGCGCCTGCGGTGGTGGAACCGTCGGAAACGCCGGAAGTGCCCTCAGGGGCGGAGCTGTTGGAAGCGCCTGCGGGGGAAGAGCCGCCGGAGCTGTCACCGTCCGGATCGTGCCCCGGAAGATTCGTGATTCGGATCACAGAGTCCTGTGTTTTGTCCTGCAGGAAGGACAGCGGATCATATGCCGTTTCTTCCGGAAACGGGGCGATCCTGCGCAGAACGGCGGGAACGCCGGAGAGAACTGCGATGAGTGCGGCGCAGATGCAGAGGGCGAAGAAGCAAAGCCTGCGCCTGCGGGCTGACTTCCGGCGGGCGCGGCTGCGCCGGGAGCCGGGATTGTGGTTTTGTCGTGATTGTTCATTCATACGTATCATGCCTCCTGTCACGTATATTCTACAGGACAGGAGGCATGGATTCTTTAATATCGGATTGTTACATTCCTAAGAAAATGTTAACCTGAGGCTAAGATTTATCGTGCGCCGGTCCGGCGCCGGGAGGAGCGGGACAGCACACCGGACCGAACCGTGCGTATCCCCACGGAGAGGATATGGCCGAAGGATATACCCTCAGGTCTCCGGCAACGTGACCGTGAATTCGACGGTTCCGTCATGGCTGTCGGCCGTGATCGTGCCGCCGTGGAGCGTGACGATCTCTTTGGCGATGGCAAGTCCCAGTCCCGCGCCGCCGGTATCAGAGGTGCGCGCCGTATCCAGCCGGTAGAACTTCTCGAAGAGGGAGGCTAGCTTCTCGCGGGGGATGGTCCGGCCGCGGTTCTTGAAAGCGATCACGGCGGAGCCGTCCACCTCCCATGCAGAGATGCGGATCTCGGTACCGGGGTCGCTGTAGGCGGCCGCATTTTTCAGGATATTCTGGAAAACCCGGGCCAGGCGGTCCGGATCGCCGGTGACGGTCAGATCCTCATCGGCGTCCAGGACGGCGGTATTCCCGCGCTCCATAAGAAGCGGGGAGAATTCATCCGTCAGCTGCACCAGCATATAGTAGAGGTCGATCTTCTCCTTCGTCAGCGTAATCTCATGCAGGTTATAACGAGTAATCTCAAAGAATTCGTTGATCATTTTCTCCAGCCGGCAGGCTTTGTCCAGTGTGATGCCCACATAGCGGGCCCGCTGCCCGGCGGGCATATCCGGCGCCTCGGACAGGAGGCTCAGATAGCCGATGACCGACGTGAGAGGCGTGCGGATGTCGTGAGCCAGATACATGACCAGGTCGTTCTTGCGCTGCTCGGCCAGCTGGGCGTCGACGGCCCGCTTGCGAAGCTCCGACTTTACCTCGTTCAGTTTGCGTTCGGTGGCGGCCATCTCCGGCGGCAGGCGGATGTCGCCGTCATCGCTTAAAAGGCCGTCGATGCCCTGGTTGATGGCGTCGAAATAACCGGTGAACCAGTTCAGGATCATCCACAGAAGCAGAAAGAACAGGATCAGGATCGCGACGATCCAGAAGAAGGTGATATTGCCGCGGAAGATGATCGTATAGAGCCGGTGCGCCTCGTCGTCGCTGATCCGGAACAGACTGCGGAAGACCGACACCAGCCAGTCGCCGCCGCGCTTGTGCCAGAATCGCCGGTAGAAGAGATAGATCAGGACGGGCGCGGCGATGCCGATGCACACCAGACGGATATAAAGCTTGCGTTTAAAGCCGGAATAATCGGATCTACGGTTGTTTTTCAATTTTATACCCCACTCCCCAGATGGTCCGGATATAGTTTGGTTTCTCGACCGTATCGCCCATCTTCTCCCGCAGGTGGCGGATGTGGACGGTGATCGTGTTGTTGCTCTTGCTGTAATATTCGTCCTGCCAGATCTGATGGAACAGTTCCTCCGCGCTGACAACATTGCCCTTATTCTCCAGAAGGATCTTAAGGATCGAGAATTCCGTAGGCGTCAGCGTCAGCGGCCGTTCGTTCAGCAGACATTCGTGGGTCCGGACGTTCAGCAGCAGGCCGGAGTGGGTGAGGATATCGCTCTCCGCGTCCGGCGCTGCGCTTGCCGGATTGTAGCGCTTGTAGCGGCGCAGCTGGGCCTTCACCCGCGCCACGAGCTCCAGGGGCCGGAAGGGCTTGGTAATGTAGTCGTCCGCGCCCAGGGTCAGGCCGGTGATCTTGTCGGTCTCCTCGTCCCGGGCGGTCAGCATGATGACCGGGTAGGTGTGATCCCGGCGGATCCGGCGGCAGAGATCATAGCCGTTCATATCCGGCAGCATGATGTCGAGGATCGCCAGGTCCAGCTCCTCCCGTTCGATACAGGCCAGGGCGTCGCAGGCGGTGTAGTATTTGAATACGGTGTAGTTTTCGTTCTGAAGATAGACCTCCACCAGGTCCGCGATGGCGGCCTCGTCGTCGACGATCAGGATCTTGTCCGGCATGGGAGCCTCCTTTAAATGTATCTGCGGAGCCGGCGGCTCCTGTGCTCAGTATAGCAGATTACGGAAGGGCAATCATTAGGATTCTCATGATAAAAAATTAATATTTTCCTAATTCGGATCCGGCGCCGCCTTCCGGTTTCCGGCCGGAAGAGGGTGCGGCATTCTCATTCCGGTTCATGACGTCTGCGATCTCCCCGTAACGTCGGATGATCGCGTCGTAGTTCTCCGGAAGATGGGGGAAGAGGCAGCCGCTGCAGTCTTTCCTGCCGTTGGGGAGATACCGGAAATCGCCGCCGCAGTTCCTGCCCAGCACATAAAGCGGGCAGTAGCAGAACAGACAGTTGAATTCTTCCCGGCCGCCGGTGGGATGGCAGGGGAAATACTCGCATTCCTTATTACAGAAGTAAGCGTAGTGCCGGGCGGCCGCAGCCGGTTTCACAGGGACGGGCTGCTTGGCCGCAGCGGCCTCGGCGGGGTTTGGCTGTTCTCTTGCGGCCGGTCCGGCGTCTTCGGACCGGCCAGTCCCGGAAGCCGCCATGTCTGTCGGTGTGCTCATATGGGTTTCCTTTCTGCCGGGGACGCGTCTTATGGCGCGCAGCGGATCCGGCTTTTTTCTGCTTCTATGGTATCACAGATCTGCCGGATTTACAAACATCCCGCTTGAAAAAACATGTGCTTCATTGTATAATCCAGATATCGGCAGTTTGTTAATCTTTGAACAAATACACAGACAGGAGAGGCTGACATGGCAGAGAAAGTATTTGACTTGAAGCAGTACGCGAAAAAGGCGCGGGAAGCGGCGGCAGAGGGCGCCGTGCTTCTGCGCAATGAGGGCAAGGTACTGCCCCTGGCGGCGGGCGAGAAGATCGCCCTGTTCGGAAGAAGCCAGTTTAATTATTATAAGAGCGGTACCGGCTCGGGCGGGCTTGTGAACGCCAGCTATGTGACCGGCATCCGGGAGGCGCTGGAGGGAAGCAGCTTCGTGCTGAACCAGACCGTGAAGGCGGCTTATGAGGAGTGGCTGAAGGACCATCCCCATGACAAGGGTATGGGCTGGGCCGGGGAACCCTGGCATCAGGAAGAGATGCCTCTGACGGAGGAATTCGTGAAGAAGGCCGGAGAGGAGTCGGATACGGCCGTCGTGATCATCGGAAGGACCGCCGGCGAGGACCAGGATAATAAGGCGGAGGCCGGCAGCTATCTTCTGACCGACACGGAGGAGCAGATGCTGAAGACGGTCTGCGGCGTGTTCGAACGGACGGTAGTCCTTCTGAACGTGGGTAATATCATCGACATGAAGTGGGTAGAGGCTTACGGACCTGCGGCGGTGCTCTATGTGTGGCAGGGCGGCCAGGAGGGCGGCAACGGCGTCCTGGACGTGTTAAACGGCACGGTTTCCCCGTCCGGCAAGCTGGCGGATACCATCGCCCGGGATATAAACGATTATCCGTCCACGAAGAATCACGGCGACAGCACGAGAAATGTATATGCGGAAGATATCTATGTGGGCTACCGGTATTTCGAGACATTTGCGAAGGACAAGGTGCTGTATCCCTTTGGGTTCGGTCTGTCCTATACGGATTTCGCCCTGACGGATGCGGGGATCGAGGAGATCATGCCGGGCAATCCCTTCGGACGTCTGCGCGCCCGTGTGCGCGTGACGAATACCGGATCGTATGCCGGCAAGGAAGTGGTGCAGGTCTACGTCCGTGCCCCCCAGGGAGCGCTGGGCAAGCCGGCCCGCGCCCTGTGCGGGTTTGCGAAGACGGTGCTTCTGGCTCCGGGCGAGTCCCAGACGGTGACGGTGGAATTCCCGTGGCGCGCGGCGGCTTCCTATGACGACAGCGGCGCGTCCGGATACAAGTCCTCCTACGTTCTGGAGGCCGGCGAGTACGGGTTCTACGTGGGGACGGACGTCCGCAGCGCAGGACTGGCCGGAAGCATCGAGCTGGAGAAGACGACGGTTCTGGAGACGGTCGAGGAGGCCATGGCGCCTGTGACGGAATTCGAGCGGATGAAGCCGGCGCTGAAGAGCGGCAGCGCAGATGCGGCGGAACCGGAATACATCGTGACCTATGAGAAGACGCCGCTGCGAACGGTGGAGCCGTCGGCGAGACGCATGGAGCGTCTGCCACAGAGCCCCGTCTGCACCGGCGACGAGGGCTGGAAGCTGGCGGATGTGAAGGCGGGCCGCGTGAGCATGGACGCCTTCCTGGCTCAGCTGGAGAATGAAGATCTGTTCTGCATGGTACGCGGCGAGGGAATGTGCTCTCCGAAGGTAACGCCGGGAACGGCGGGAGCCTTCGGCGGCGTGACGGAGCGCCTGAAGGCGTTCGGAATCCCGGTAGCCTGCTGCGCGGACGGCCCCAGCGGTATCCGTATGGACTGCGGCAGTATCGCGTTTGCGATGCCCAACGGCGCCTGCCTGGCGTCCTCCTTCAACGAAGCCCTTTCCGAAGAGCTGTATGAGTGGGAGGGGATGGAGCTTCGCAAGAATAAGGTCGACACGCTTCTGGGACCGGGCATCAACCTGCACCGGAACCCGCTGAACGGCCGGAATTTTGAATATTTCTCCGAGGATCCGCTTGTCACGGGCAAGATGGCCGCGGCCCAGCTGCGGGCAATGGGACGCTATCACGTCACGGGCACGATCAAGCATTTCGCCTGCAACAGCCAGGAGTTCAACCGTCACCGCGTGGAGGCGGTGGCGTCCGAGAGGGCGCTGCGGGAGCTGTACCTGAAGTGCTTCGAGATCGCGGTGCGCGAAGGCGGCGCTTATTCCATCATGACCTCCTACAACCCGATCAACGGCTTCTGGTCTTCCAGCAATTACGATATGCTGACCACGATCCTTCGAAAGGAATGGGGATATGACGGCGTCGTCATGACCGACTGGTGGTCCAAGGGCAACGACGAGGGCGAACTGGGCGACGTCCACAATATCGCCGCCATGATCCGGGGGCAGAACGACCTGTTCATGGTAGTCAACAATTCGGCGGAGAATTCCCAGAAGGACAATTCGGCCGAGGCGCTTGCGGCAGGCAAGGTCACCCGCGGCGAGTACCTGCGGGCGGCGGCCAATATTTGCCGCTACCTGATGCGGACGCCGGCGTTTGACCGGATGCAGGGCATCGAGACGGAGCTTGACCGGGATCTGGCGGCTGCGGCTGCCCAGGAAGAGGGAGCCGTCTCCGCGCTGGTTCGCGTGGCGCTGCCGCCGGAGGGCACGGCGCTTCCCGTGGAGGAGATGGCGACGGACAAAGGCAGCCGGGTGATGTTCGAGCTGGCGGCGAAGGAGCGGGGCCAGTACCGGATGACGCTGGAGTGCCGCGTTCCCGCCCAGGGCAGTCTGGCCCAGGTGCCGGTGACCATTTCCCAGGATAAGCAGATCGTTAAGATGATCTCCCTGACCGGCGAGGATAAGGAATGGCAGAAGCAGGAGCTCACGCTGAATCCGGTGTTCCAGAACACGTCCTTTGTGACCTTCTTCTTCGGACAGAGCGGCATGGAGCTTCGGAACTGCCGTGTGGAGCTCATGGAGTCCTGGGAGGAGAAGATCCGCGCGATGATGGCTTCGCGTGACAAGGCGGAGTAAGAAACGGGCGATAAAGACGGCATGAAGGCGGCTGAACCGGAAGCGGCAGAGACGCCGCTCAGCGGACCGGCGCCTCCACGTCTTTCTTCTTGACATTGACTAAGATGATGTCATCCCCTACCTGACAGATGTCGCAGTAGGGGATGACATATTCTTTTTCACGGCCCAGAAAACCGCAGAAGCTGCCGGGCCCGGGGACGATCAGGGCCTGCATGCAGCCGTTGCACATATCGAAATCCACGTCGCCGACGAAGCCGAGACGCCTGCAGTCTTCCGCATTGATGACCTCCTTCTGTTTCAGCTCCGAGATACGCATAACGCACAGGACCACCTTCTCTTTCTTGATGTATCCTATGAGGCTTTGTTCCTGTCCTATGACTGGCGAACGGCAATGGGCGGCAATAAAATACCCCGCAGATCATTCTTGTGGATCTGCGGGGCGTTCATTTTACTGCTGGCCGGGAGGATCCGAGGGCTCCCGATATTCCGGCTCCCTGTATTCCGGTTCCTTATATTCCGGCTCCTTGTAGACTGGCTCCTGATATTCGTATTCCGGCTCCTTGTAGACTGGCTCCTGATATTCGTATTCCGGTTCCTTGTAGACCGGCTCCTGGTATTCGTCCGCCTGAGGCGGAACGGGAGCTGAGTCCGCCTGAGGCGGGACAGGAGCTGCATCTGCCTGAGGCGGAACCGGGGCTGCACCTGGCTGCATCGGAGGCTGCGGCGGCGTCTGGACCGGAGTCTGGTAAGAACCTGGCTGAGGCGGCGCCTGAACCGGAGGCGGGTAAGAGCCTGGCTGAGGCGGTGCCTGAACCGGAGGCGGATAGGAGCCTGCCTGGGGCGGGACTGGAGCCGAGCCCGGCTGAGGCGGCGCCTGAACCGGAGGCGGGTAGGAGCCTGCTTGAGGCGGAACGGGATAGGAACCGCCCTGCTGTGCGACCGGCCTTTCCTGATAGGGATAGGAAGCATACGAACCAGTCGGGGCGGTCTGTGCCGGGCTGCGTTTCAGCTTCTCCGGGACCGAGCCCTTGAGCGCCAGATAGAACAGCGCGAGCGTGCATCCCATGTACGGGGAGAGCCACAGTGTAGCCAGTCCGAAGCTGAATGCTCCCAGAAACAGGATACCGATGAAGCTCAGCTGCAGTACGAAGTATTTCCAGCGGTTGCCCTTCATCAGGCGTTGGCTTTCAGACAGAGCTTCGAAGATTCCCTTCTCCGGATCCTCTACCAGGATCAGATAGAACTGGCTGAAGGTCAGCAGCACATAAGCGTAAATAATAATAAACAGGATCTCATAGACCAGCAGGAAGGCGGCTGCGAAGCCGCTTCCGCCTGATAATGCGGCCGCGACGGACATGATGTAGACCGGCGCCGCAGTGATTCCTTCCAGAAGCGCGATCAGTACGGAGATCAGCACGAACTTCCACGGCTTGTGGGCAAAGGCCCAGAACAGGGTGGTGACCTTCGCTTTCTGCCCGGATGCCACATCCAGATAAAGCCTCTGGTAGCCGACGCTCATGAGAAGCAGGACCACCAGATAGACAAAGTATAAAATGACCAGAATCAGGATCAGCGTCCCGACGGACAAGCCGCCTGTGGGAGATGCCGCCGCTGCCGGCTGGGCGGCGGAGAAGATTCCGATCAGGGTCTTGACGCCGCTTCCGAGCGCCGCGAACAGGACCGCATCCAGGGCAAGCACGAACAGATAGGTGATTCCCATGCAGATCAGGGTCGCTCCGATCACGGAGCCCCAGTTGCCCTGAAGGGAACGGCGCGCGTATAATTTCAGATCAGACCGTTTGATATCCATAGCAGTCACCTCCTTAGTAATAGAAGCCGGATCCGACCGGCCCGAACGAGGACGCCGCGAGATAAACCAGGATCACGACACAGGCGGCGAGGCTTAAGAGCATGCCGATGATGCCGCAGGTCAGGCCGATCTTCGCCCGCTTGTCAAAATACGTTTCCACTCTGGACAGACATGCCAGAACCACCGCCAGGCTCCCCAGGATCACGCCGCCGCAGCAGCAACAGGAGGTGACGATGGAGAGGATGCCGACGACCATGGAACCCAGCGCCATGGAATTGTCGTCTTTGGGATGAACCGTTTGTTCATTCATATGTATTCCCCCACCTTTCTGCGGAACAGGTAAAAATCCGTACGCAGATATTATAGTACCGTTGTCCGAATTTGTAAATATTTGTACAAGAATTAGGCTTTTCCTGATTACTAGCACTCACTTAAAATGAGTGCTAAAAATCTATTGACAAATTCCTCAAATGGTATTACACTTGTCTCCGAAGAAGAAAATCACTGCGGTGCGCCGGGGAACCGGCCGGCCGCAGCAGAAGATATCCGTGCCGCAGGGACAGGCAGGCGATGAAAGGGTGTCCGCCCCGGAGGCAGGGAGCAAACCAAGAGAAAGAAGGAGCGATGCAACATGGCAACGAAAAAAGGCAGCTTATCCATAAGCAGCGAGAACATTTTCCCGGTGATCAAGAAATGGCTGTATTCGGATCACGATATCTTCTACCGTGAGCTGATCAGCAACGGCTGCGACGCGATCACGAAGCTGAAGAAACTGGAGCTGATGGGCGAGTACGAGAAGCCGGAGGATATGGAGTATCAGATCCAGGTCACGGTGAACCCCACGGACAAGACCATCGCGGTATCGGACAACGGTCTCGGCATGACCGCCGGGGAGGTGGACGAGTACATCAACCAGATCGCCTTCTCCGGCGCCCAGGATTTCCTGGAGAAGTACAAGGATAAGGCCAACGAGGATCAGATCATCGGTCATTTCGGTCTGGGCTTCTACTCCGCGTTCATGGTGGCGGACAGGGTGGCCATCGATTCCCTGTCTTACCAGAAGGATGCGGTTCCGGTTCACTGGGAGTCCGACGGCGGTACGGAGTTCGAGATGGGAGACGGCAGCCGCGAGAGCCACGGCACGACGGTTACGCTGTATCTGAACGACGACAGCACGGAGTTCTCCAATGAATACCGGGCCCGCGAGGTGATCGAGAAGTACTGCGGCTTCATGCCGGTGCCCATTTTCTTAAACAACGCCACGGCGGAGCCTCAGTATGAGACGATCGAGAAGGACGAGCTGACGGAGAAGGACACGATCATCGAGACCATCGTCGAGGAGGCCAAGACCGAGGAGAAGGAGAACGAAAACGGCGAGAAGGAGGTCGTGGAGGTCTCTCCGGCGAAGGAGAAGTATAAGATCTTAAAGCGTCCGGTGCCGTTAAACGACGTGAATCCGTTGTGGAACAAGCATCCGAACGAGTGTACCGAGGACCAGTATAAGGAGTTCTACCGGAAGGTGTTTCTGGATTATAAGGAGCCGTTGTTCTGGATCCACCTGAACATGGATTATCCGTTTAACCTGAAGGGAATCCTGTACTTCCCGAAGATCAACACCGAGTACGACAGCCTGGAGGGTACTATCAAGCTGTACAACAGCCAGGTCTTCATCGCGGATAACATTAAGGAAGTGATCCCGGAATTTTTGATGCTCCTTAAGGGCGTCATCGACTGCCCGGATCTGCCGCTGAATGTATCCAGAAGCGCCCTGCAGAACGACGGCTTCGTGAAGAAGATCTCCGATTACATCACGAAGAAGGTCGCCGACAAGCTGTCCGGCATGTGCAAGACCGACCGGGAGAATTACGAGAAGTACTGGGACGATATCAGCCCCTTCATCAAGTTCGGCTGCTTAAAGGACGACAAGTTCGAGGAGAAGATGAAGGATTACATCATCTTTAAGAACCTGGACGGCAAGTATCTGACGCTGCAGGACTGCTTAGACGCCGCGAAGGAGAAGCATGAGAATATCATCTACTATGTGACCGACGAGAAGGAGCAGGGTCAGTACATCAACATGTTCCGTAAGGAGGGCCTGGATGCGGTGATCTTAAAGCACACCATCGACAGCCCCTTCATCAATCAGCTGGAACAGAAGCACGAGGGCGTCAAGTTCCTCCGCATCGACGCCGACGTCAGCTCCACCTTCAAGGAAGAAGTGAAGGAGGAGGATGCGGAAGCCTTCAAGGCCGACAGCGAGAAGCTGGCGGCGGCCTTTAAGAAGGCCATCGGCAACGACAAGCTGGAGATCAAGGTGGAGAAGCTGAAGGACGACCAGCTGGCCTCCATGATTACCCTGTCCGAGGAGAACCGCCGTATGCAGGACATGATGCGCATGTACAATATGTACGGCATGGACGGCGACATGTTCGGCGGCATGGGCGAGACGCTGATCCTCAATGCGAACCATAAGCTGGTTCAGTACGTGCTGGGGCACGAGGAAGGCGAGCTGACGGAGAAGATCTGCAGGCAGCTCTACGACATGGCTTCCTTAAGCCACGGCAGCTTAAGTCCGGAGCGGATGACGGAATTCCTGACCCGCAGCAACGAGATCATGATGGAGCTGGTGGGATAACCCGGCGGCGCCGGCGTCAATGCTTCCGGCGCGGCCGTATAGCACGGGATCATGATGGAA
The DNA here is from genome assembly GCA_947624815.1 of uncultured Lachnospiraceae bacterium. Taxonomy (GTDB): domain Bacteria; phylum Bacillota; class Clostridia; order Lachnospirales; family Lachnospiraceae; genus UBA3402. The sequence continues at coordinate 16,315 of CANQME010000028.1, forward strand.
CCGGTGGGATAAACCGATACGTACTCCCCATAGAAGAAGCTCTCTGGACGGGAATCTTCTATGGGGAATTTTTAGCCGTCAGAACAGTCCGCTGTAATGGGGAAGCGGATAATCGATCTCATAGTTCCTGCACAGATCCAGGAAATCCCTGGCTGCCGCCGTCAGATATTTCTCTCTGTGGTAGATTATGTGGAATCTTCGCTTGAATTCGATGCCTTCCACGCTTACCGGGATCACCAGACCTTGTTCGATCACGCCCATGACCATCCGCTGGGGCAGCACCGAGATCCCCAGGCCGTTGATCACCGCGTTGACCAGGGCGGTGGTGCTCATGGCCTCCCAGATGGGGCTGATGTGGAAGCCCGCGTTCTCAGCGGCCAGATCGATCACCTCCCTGGTTCCGCTGCCCGGCTCCCGCAGCAGGAAGGACTGCCGTTTGAAATCCTCAAGGGTCAGATGCCGGTTGGCGCGGAAATATTCGTTGTTGGGGCAGATCACCGTCAGATGGTCTTCCATGTATTCTTCCGCGTAGAGATCCGGGTTATGGGCGGCGCCCTCGATCAGCGCGAAATCCAGTTCATTTTCCATGATCCGCTGCTCCAGCAGATCCGACGGCGCCACCAGGGCGCGGATCTGGGTGCCGGGGCATCTGACTCCGAAGGTCTGGACGTAGCGGGGCAGAAACTGGGAGCCGATGGTGATGCTGGCGCCGACCCGCAGCAGTCCGAAGGCGTCCCAGTCGCGCATGCCCTTCTCCATATCGTCGAAGAGGGAGCAGATATGGAGGGCGTATTCCTGGAACCGGACTCCGGCCTCGGTAAGCTTCAGTCTCCGGCCGATCCGGTCGAACAGGACGACGCCGTAGTACTGCTCCAGCTCGCGCAGAGCCAGGCTCACGGCGGGCTGGGTCATCAGAAGCGCCTGGGCCGCTTTCGTCGTATTGCAGCCGTTTTCTATGATTGCAAGGAAGATCTTCATATGCCGGATCGTCATGATATTGCCTTCTTTCTGAATTATCATTCATATCAAATCGCTTATTATTTCAATAAAATTATATTATTTCCATTATAAACTGTCAAGCGCTATACTGTTCAGAGGATAGAAACCGGAGGAAAGAAACGCAGGAAAGGGAGGACATGCGTTGAACGGGAATGCGCGGAAATACTGGACATTGTTTACATCAACCTTCGAACTGAGCGCCTGTACGTTTGGCGGCGGGTTCGTGATCATTCCGCTGATGCGGAGGAAGTTTGTGGATGAGCTCCACTGGATCGAGGAGCAGGAAATGCTGGATCTGACGGCTATTGCCCAGTCCTCGCCGGGAGCCATCGCGGTCAACGCGTCGATCCTGGTGGGCTACCATGTGGCCGGCGGACTGGGGGCGCTTCTGACGGTACTGGGGACGGTGCTTCCTCCCCTGGTCATCATCTCGCTGGTGTCGCTGTGCTACGCCGCCGTGCGGGACAACGCCGTTGTGAACATGGTCATGGCCGGGATGCTGGCCGGCGTTGGAGCGGTGATCTGCGATGTGGTCGTTACCATGACGGAGGGGCTTATGAAGCTTAAGCGGGCGCTGCCTCTCGTGATGCTGGCCGCCACCTTCGCGGCGGTAAGGTTTTTCGGGGTCAGCATCGTGGTGATCATTCTGGTCTGCGGTCTGATCGGAGCGGCGGATATGGCGCTTGGCGAGGCCAGGAAGAAGGGGCATGATCAGGCAGCCGGTCCGGACGGGGAAGGAGGACGCGTATGATGATCTATCTGGAGCTGTTCTGGAGCTTCTTCCAGATCGGACTTTTCAGCATCGGCGGCGGCTACGCGGCCATGCCGCTGATCCAGCAGCAGGTGGTGGATATCCATCCGTGGCTGAGCATGGGTCAGTTCGCGGACATCATGGCCATCGCGGAGATGACGCCGGGACCCATCGCCATCAATTCGGCCACGTTCGTGGGGATCCAGGTAGCCGGCCTGGCTGGGGCGGTGATCGCCACGGTGGGCTGTGTGGCGCCTTCCTGTGCGATCGTGATGACATTGGCCTATCTGTACTATCATTTCCGGAATCTGAGCATGGTGCAGGGGATCCTGGCCGGACTCAGGCCGGCGGTCGTCGCCATGATCGCCTCGGCCGGACTGTCCATCGTGTTCATGGCCTTCTTCGGCCAGAGGACGCTGCCGGCAGACTTAAGCGGGATCGATCCGGTGGCGGCGGCGATCTTTGCGGCGGGCTTCTTCTGCCTCAGAAAGTGGAAGCCGCATCCAATCGCGGTGATGGCCGGTTCCGGTCTTGCGGGGCTGATTCTTTATTCGGTGTTCTGACGTTCGGTCGATACAAAGGGAGGGTGAGACGATGCAGTATGTGATGAAAGCAGGAATGCTCTACGACAGGGATCAGAAGAGATCCTTTGCCCGCGTGAAGCGGGAGTTCGCGGGAACGGAGAGAAGGATCCTATCGGCAGACGGAGCGCCGGCGCTGAGGACGGAGATCCGCAGACCGGATCCGGGGGATGTCCGTTCCGTGGAATATGTGATGGAGGAGCCGGACGGTCATGTCCGCGCCGCCGCGCGGCCGGATTATGCGGAAGGGGAAGAGCCGGAGACGGCAGGATGGTCTCCGCACCGTATGCCGAAGGTGGACCGCGCCTGTCTGCGGATGGACGGCCGGGAGTATGAGCTGGTCATGAAAAGCAGTACCAGCTATACGCTGTCGGGGCCTTCCGGCGAGGAAGTGCTGCGGATCCTTCACAGAGGGCTGAACGGCGGATGGGACATCCAGGCGGCGGACAAGCTGGGACCGGAGACGGTCTGCGGCCTGTTCGTATTCTGCCGGTACATGGAACGGGAGAACGAGATCGTGATCGTATAACGGGAATGGGTACGGAAACGGGCCTGCGCGGAATCGGACGCGCAGGCTTTTTGCGGTTTCGGCTGTCCGGGCGGCGGACGGATTATACTGGACAGAGCGGGAAATGACGGCTATAATAGAGGAAAGAAGCCGGGATACCGGCGTTTGGACAAACGAAAGACAAAGGGGGACAGAGGGTTATGTTAATCTTTCTTATTGTCAGTTTCCTCGCCAGCGTGGCCGGGGCGATCTGCGGGATCGGCGGCGGCGTGATCATAAAGCCGGTGCTAGATCTGTTCGGGCTGGCGTCCGTAAGCACCATCAGCTTCCTGTCTGGCTGCACGGTGCTGTCCATGAGCTGCTACTCCGTGGGCCGTTCGCTGCTTGCGGGAGAACGGCGGGTCGAGATGAAGACGGGTACGCCGCTGGCGCTGGGCGCGGTCGCCGGAGGAATCGTGGGAAAAGAGCTGTTCGGCTATATCCGGGGGCTTTTCGCGAACCAGAACACCGTGGGGGCCGTTCAGGCAGCCTGCCTGGCCGTGATCACCGGCGGCACGCTCCTCTATACGGTGTATAAGGCGAAGATCCGGACCCGCCACGTGGAGTCCGTTCTGGCGTGCGTTCTGATCGGGTTTGTTCTTGGAGTGATGTCCAGCTTCCTGGGGATCGGCGGCGGACCGATCAATCTGGTGGTGCTTTTCTATTTCTTCAGCATGGATACGAAGACCGCCGCGGCCAACAGTCTGTATATCATCCTGTTCAGCCAGCTTTCCAGTCTAATCTCCACGATCGTTACGGCTTCCGTGCCGGAATTTGCATGGCCGGTCCTCGGAATGATGGTGGCCGGCGGGATCGGCGGCGGCATCGTGGGCAGAATGTTCAACCGGCGGATGGACAATAAGGCGGTGGACAAGCTGTTTATCTGTCTGATGGCGGTGATCATCGGCATCAGTCTCTATAATACGTGGCATTATTCGGCGCTTTAGCGGACGGCGCTGCCGGCGGGAAACGATGCTTTTCGGAGTTCGGAAGAGTAATTGGCTGTTGCTTGCATTTTTGGAAATTCTGAGATACAATAAATCCGCTGTTTCGGGAATATGATGTAAGAGATTGAAGACCGCTTTTCACCCTGCAGGACGCGCCGGCAGAAGAGACAGCCGCGGGATGCGGCAAAGGCAGGAAAACAGCCGCGGGATGCGGCAAAGGCAGGAGAGACAGCCGCAGGATGCGGTGAAGATAGATGAAAGGAGTACGGCATGGAATATACGATTGGAAATGGACAGCTGAGCGTAACGGTCCGGACACTGGGAGGCAGCCTGTGTTCGGTTAAGGATCAGGACGGCACCGAGTATCTCTGGCAGGGCAATCCGGCCTACTGGCGGGACCAGGCGCCGAATCTGTTCCCCTATATCGCCAGGATGACCGAAGGGAAATACACGCTGGACGGTCAGGAATACCATATGGACATCCACGGCTTTGTGAAGGACAGCGAGCTGGAGGCCGCGGAATGCGAGAAGTCCCGGATCCGGCTGAGACTGGAGGACAATGAGAAGACCCATAGCCAGTATCCGTATCATTTTTCCTATGATATCGAATACGGACTGGAAGGAAACCGCCTGGCGGTCGTCTACCGGGTGGTGAATCGGGATGAAAAGACCATGTATTTCGGAATCGGGGGACATCCGGGCTTCAATGTGCCGCTGGAGGACGGACTCGGGTTCGAAGACTACGAGCTGCGCTTCGACGGCGGCGATGGAGCGTCCTCTCAGGGTGAGACCCGCCGCGTCGGTTTCTCGCCCGCCTGCTTCGTGACCGGCACGACGCCGTATGCGCTGGGTGCGGCCGGCGTGCTGCCGCTCCGCCATGAGCTGTTCGACGACGACGCGATTGTCCTGACCGGCGTGCCCGCCCGGGTATGCCTGCAGGCGAAGAACGGACGGAAGGCGGTTCGCGTCTCCTACCCGCAGATGACTTATCTGGGGATCTGGCACAAGCCCCATTCGGACGCACCCTATGTCTGCATCGAACCCTGGTCGTCGCTGCCGTCCAGAGACGGGATCGTAGAGGATCTGGCGAAGCAGCCGGGGCTGATCGCCCTGGGCGCCGGAGAGACCTACGAGAACCGTTGGGAGATCGAGATCCTCTGCGGCGGGAAACCGGATCCGATGAAGGCTGTCCGGGAGCAGATGGAGGCCCATATGAAGAAGGAGCAGGCGAATAAGGTTCACAGCTACCGGAGCCTGAACCGTGTAGCGCAGAAGGGACAGATTCTGTTTACCGGTTCGTCGCTCATGGAGCAGTTCCCGGTCGCAGAGCTGGCCGCGAGCCACGGTCTCGGAAAGACGGTCTACAACCGCGGCATCGGCGGCACGACGACGGAGGACTTCCTGCGGGAGATCGACACGGTGCTGTTCGACCTGGAGCCGGCGACCGTATTTATCAATATCGGAACCAATGATATCCGGGAATGGGACGACGGCCGCGACTGGCTGGAAAGCCTTCTGGCCAATTATGAGGAGATCCTGAAACAGTGCCGTAAGCGCCTGCCGGAGACAAAGGTGTACGTGATGGCGTATTATCCGGTCAACGCAGGCGTGGATCTAAGTCCCGGCGTCCAGGGAATGCTGAAGGTCCGCACCAATGCGAACGTAAAACTGGCCAACGGCAGGGTGGCGGAGGTGGCCGCCCGATACGGCTGCGAATATATTGATGTAAACGAAGGTCTGACGGATGCGGAAGGAAACCTGAAGGCGGAATATACCATCGAAGGCGTTCACATGTATGCGGAGGCGTACGAGGTCGTATACCGGAATCTGGAGAAATACCTGATCCAGTGAAATGCAGAATAACCGGCCGCCGTACAGAACGGCGGCAGCAGGAGAGAGGAAATCGGGTGACAACATGCTGAGACTGGAAAACATATCATTTCAGGCAGACGGCAAAGAAATCTTAAAACAGATCGATCTGACGGTGGACGACCGCTTCGTGGCGATCACCGGGCCCAACGGAAGCGGCAAGTCCACGCTTCTTAAGATCATCATGGGGCTTCTGACGCCTACGTCCGGCAGGATCTGGTTGGACGGGGAGGACATTACAAAGCTTTCCGTGACGGACAGGGCGAACCGGGGGATCAGCTTCGCATTTCAGCAGCCGGTCCGCTTCAAGGGACTCCGCGTCCGGGATCTGCTGGAGCTTGCCGGAGGCCGCGACAAGAAGGACGGCGAGAGATTTGCCCACGCCTGCGAGGTCTTAAGCGAGGTGGGGCTCTGCGCCAGGGACTATATTGACCGGGAGCTGGACGATACCCTGTCCGGCGGCGAGATGAAGCGGATCGAGATCGCCATGGCGGCGGCCCGTGGAACGAAGATGACGCTTTTCGACGAGCCGGAAGCGGGGATTGATCTGTGGAGCTTCCAGAGCCTGATCCAGGTGTTTGAGAAGCTGTATCAGGAGACGTCGGGAACGATCATGATCATCAGCCACCAGGAGCGGATCTTAAACATCGCGGACAAGATCATTTATCTGAAGGACGGCGAGGTGCTGGAATACGACGAGGGCATGCAGGTCATGGAGCATCTCTCCTCGGATATCCGTCCGGCGGCGTGCTCGGTCCTTCTGAACACACAGCAGGCGCCCTGCGCGGAATCGAGGTGAGAGGGATGGATGCGATCCAGAAGAATCTGTTAAAGGAAGTGGCGGCCCTGGACGCTCTGCCGGTGGGCGCCTATAATATCCGAAGCAACGGGCAGAGCGCGGCGAGGAATACGACGGCCTCGATCGACATCGTGACCAAGGAGGATAAGCAGGGCATCGACATCATCATCAAGCCAGGCACGAAGAACCAGAGCGTGCATATCCCGGTGATCATCAGCCAGAGCGGCTTAAAGGAAATGGTCTACAACGACTTCTTCATCGGCGAGGACTGCGACGTTACGATCATCGCGGGCTGCGGCATCTCCAACTGCGGCGGCGAGGATTCCCGTCACGACGGCGTCCACAGCTTCTATGTCGGGAAGGGCAGCCGGGTGAAATATGTTGAGAAGCATTACGGCGAAGGAACCGGAAGAGGGAAGCGGCTGATGAATCCGACGACGGTGATCGAGCTTTCCGAGAATTCGGTGATGGAACTGGAGACCTCCCAGATCGGCGGGATCGACGATACGCTGCGGGTGACCAGCGCAAAGCTGGCCGCCGGAGCGTGCGTTATCATTCATGACAAGATCCTGACAGAAGGGGATCAGAAGGCGAAGGCGGAGCTTCGTGTGGAACTGAACGGGGACGGCTCCTCCTGCGACATGATCAGCCGCGGCGTGGCGAAGGGATCCAGCTATCAGGAGGTCGTCATCGGGATCGACGGCAACGCGGCCTGCAGCGGGCATGCGGAGTGCGATTCCATCATCATGGATCAGGGCGTCATCGTGGCGACGCCGCAGCTGAAGGCGACGAACGTGGACGCGGCGCTGATCCACGAAGCGGCTATCGGCAAGATCGCAGGCGAACAGCTGATGAAGCTGATGACCATGGGACTTTCGGAGAAGGAAGCCGAGGAAATGATCATCCGGGGATTCCTGCAGTAAAAGATACGGCCGGTACCGGCCGGGCCGTCAGGGACCCGGCCGGCGCCGGCCGAATGTGTATCTGGGACCGTCAGGCGCCGGGATTCAGCGGCCGCCGTTCAGGAATGGCCGGATCGCTTCCGCGTCATGGTATCCCTTCTTGTAGAGCCGTCTCAGAGCGGCCTTGTCCCTGGTCAGGGTGCTGACGCCGCAGGTATCGTCCGGAGCCAGGATCATCAGCCGGCCCTGCGCCTCGTATTCCTTCGCCAGGGCCACTCCGCGGTTATACTGGTCGGCGCGCATACACAGCCGTTTGGCGGCGAGGGGATACCGGTGGCGGATCCGCTGCGCCAGCTTTTCATCCGTATCCGGGGTGCGGACCGTATCGCGCGGTCTGGTCAGGATCAGGACGACCTTATCGCAGCCGCGCTCGAACGCCTTTTCAATGGGGATCGTATCTCCCAGGGCCCCGTCGTAATAGGGGACGCCGTCGATCTCGCAGGGGCGGCAAATGAACGGGATCGCGCAGGAAGCCTTGAAAATGTCGTATTCGTCCTGCTTAAGATCCTGCTTTCCGAAATACTCCGGTTCGCCGTTCAGCGCGTTGGTGGCCACCGCAATAAATTCCATGGGATTGGCCATAAAGCTCTTAAAGTCCAGCGGATTCTCCCCGCCGGAATTGCTCAGGGGCCCGTAGATATAGTCCAGATCCAGATAAGCGTGGATCCGTGCGAAGTTCCGAAAACTCATATATTCCCTGCGGAAGGGGTATTCGGTATAAAACGGATAGTTGCGCTTCTTCTGCCCCGCGATGAAGGACGCGAGATTGGCGCTCCCGGCGGAGACTCCGACTCCGACGTCGAATTGGATACCCTCCTCCAGACAGTGGTCAAAAATCCCGGCCGCGTAGATGCCCCGCAGTCCGCCTCCCACGTCTACAATGCCTGTTTTCATGTTGTTCATGCGCCTTCTTTCATAGGAAAATGCTTTATCGGTGAAAAGTATAGCCGATTTTTCAAAAGAATTCAAGCCGTCCCATAAGTGTATCCAAAAAATAGTATAAGCCGCCTGAAAGGGTGTAAAAGCACTTGAAAAGCTTCCGAAGCATAGATTACATTAAGTTTTGCTTTCGGGTGGCTTTTTTATTGTGAAGACCTATAAAAAACCGTTGTCGGCCCGTGAGGAGCGGGACTGCCTGAAGCGCCTGGAGGAAGGGGACCAGGAGGCCAGGGATAAGCTGATCGAGCATAACATGCGGCTGGTGGCCCATGTGGTGAAGAAATACCAGGGCTCCGGTTATGATACGGAGGATCTGCTCTCGGTGGGTACGATCGGACTGATCAAGGCGGTCAGCACCTTCAACGCCGACCGGGGCCGGCTGGCGACCTACGCCGCCCGCTGCGCGGAGAACGAGATCCTGATGCTGCTCAGAGCCAATAAAAAATATTCCAGGGAGGTATCGCTTTATGACCCGATCGGCGTAGATAAGGACGGGGAGACCGTCAGTCTGGTAGACGTGATCGAGACGGACAGCCGGGACACGCTGGAGGATATGATCCTGGAGCAGGATGTGAAGGAGCTTTACGAGGCTTACGGGCATTGCTTAAAGCCCAGCGAGCAGAAGGTGCTGCGGCTCCGCTACGGGCTTTTCGGCGGAAGGGAATATACGCAGAGGGAGATCGCCCAGCAGATGGGGATCTCCAGATCCTATGTGAGCCGGATCGAGAAGAAGGCCATTGAGAAGATACGGGATGAGTTCGGACGGAATCCGTAGCCGGCGGGGCTTGTTTTTTTCCTTTCATATCGCTATAATAGAAAGAGAAAACGTACGCGCCCTGCCGGCTGCAGAACCGGCGCGGCGTACAGGATGACAGGAGGTAGGGACATGGCAATTCTGGTAACGGGCGGCGCCGGCTATATCGGCAGTCACACCTGCATCGAGCTTCTGAATGCGGGATATGAAGTGGTAGTTCTGGATAACCTGTGCAATTCCTGCAGGGAATCCCTGAACCGGGTAGAGGAGATCACGGGGAAGAAGGTCATTTTCTATGAGGCGGATCTTCTGGACCAGGCGGCGGTGAAGAATGTGTTCGACAACGAGAGGATCGAAGCGGTGATCCATTTCGCGGGCTTAAAGGCGGTGGGGGAGTCCGTGTTCAAGCCGCTGGAGTATTATCATAACAACATCACCGGTACGCTGATCCTCTGCGACGAGATGAGAAAGCACGGCGTGAAGAGCATCGTGTTCAGTTCCTCCGCCACGGTCTACGGCGATCCGGCGTTCGTGCCCATCACGGAGGAGTGCCCGAAGGGCGTGATCACGAATCCGTACGGCCGGACCAAGGGGATGCTGGAGCAGATCCTGACGGATCTTCATACGGCGGATCCGGAGTGGAAGGTGATGCTTTTAAGATACTTTAATCCCATCGGCGCGCACGAGTCGGGACGGATCGGCGAGAATCCGCGCGGCATCCCGAATAACCTGCTTCCGTATATCACACAGGTTGCGGTGGGCAGGCTGGTGTGCCTGGGCGTGTTCGGCAACGACTACGACACGCCGGACGGAACCTGCATCCGCGACTACATCCATGTGGTGGATCTGGCGGACGGCCATGTGAAGGCCCTGCAGAAGATGGATAAAGAGAGCGGCGGCGTCTGGATCTATAACCTTGGAACAGGAACAGGTTACAGTGTACTGGATGTGATCAACGCCTTTGAGGAAGCCAACGATCTGAAGATCAACTATGTGTTCAAGGAGAGGCGTCCGGGCGATGTGCCGGCCTGCTACGCAGATCCGTCGAAGGCGCAGAAGGAGCTGGGCTGGACGGCCAGACGCGGCATTAAGGAGATGTGCCGCGACGCCTGGAACTGGCAGAAGAACAATCCGGACGGATACGCGGAATAGCATCTGCGATGTGCGGGACCGGCGCCCGGCGGGCCGGAACCGCGGCACCTGCGAAATGCAGAACAAATGTTCGAAATAGCACTTGCTTTTTCATGGCCTCTGTGGTAAACTATGGACAGAACATATGTTTGCCATGGAGGCTGTTTTATGCTGATACAACAGAACATGGAGCTTAGGGAGAAGCTGGCGATCCTTGCGGATGCTGCGAAGTATGATGTGGCATGTACCTCCAGCGGTGTGGAGAGGAAGGGCAGACCGGGGCAGCTGGGAAGCACGGTCTATGCCGGACTGTGTCACAGCTTTGCCGCCGACGGCCGCTGTATTTCCCTCCTGAAGATCCTGTACACGAATCAGTGCATTTATGACTGCCGGTACTGTATTAACCGCCGTTCGAATGATGTGCCGCGTGCGGCGTTTACTCCGGACGAGGTCTGCCGGCTGACGATGGAATTTTACCGCCGCAATTACATAGAAGGGCTGTTTCTGAGCTCCGGCATCCTTAAGAGCCCCGATTATACGATGGATCTGCTCTATCAGACCCTCTGGAAGCTGCGCTATGTGCATGGCTTTAACGGTTATATCCATATTAAGGCGATTCCGGGAGCGGATCCGGTTCTGATCGAGCGGGTGGGGCTACTGGCTGACAGGATGAGCGTGAACCTTGAGCTTCCTACCTCAGAAGGGCTGAAGAGACTGGCCCCGTCCAAAGACAGGACACGGATCCTGACGCCTATGCGTCAGATCCAGAGAGGGATCGCCGGTCAGAAGCAGGGGATCGTGCCGGCGCCCGGAGTGGAGAGGAACGTGCCGTACCGGTGGAAGCGGCAGTTTGTGCCGGCGGGGCAGAGCACGCAGCTGATCGTGGGCGCTACGCCGGAGAATGATTACCAGATGATAGCGGTGGCGGAAGCGCTTTATAAGAATTATGATCTGAAGAGGGTATTCTACTCGGCGTTTGTCCGGGTGAATGACGACAGTCTGCTTCCCGCGCTGCCCGGAGGGCCGCCGCTTCTTCGGGAACACAGACTCTATCAGGCGGACTGGCTGCTGCGGTTTTATGGCTTCTCGGCGGGAGAGCTTCTGTCGGAGACGAGTCCGAATTTTAATGTGTTTCTGGATCCCAAGTGCGACTGGGCGCTGCGGCATCTGGAGCGGTTCCCGGTGGAGGTCCGGACCGCGGATTACGATACGCTGCTGCGGGTGCCCGGCATCGGCGTCCGTTCCGCGAAGCGGATTGTGACGGCGAGACGGAGCGGGAGGCTTGGGTTTGAGGATCTTAAGAGGATGGGAGTCGTGCTGAAGCGTGCCGTCTATTTCCTGACATGCGGAGGCAGGATGATGTATCCGCTGCAGATCGACCGGGATTTCATCACCGCGCAGCTTCTGGGGGAGGAGAAGCGGCGGGCGTGGGATATCGGGCAGAAGGACAGCTACCGGCAGATGTCCATGTTTGATGACGGGTTTCTGAATCCGGCGCCGACAGAGGAAGACAGGCTCACGGCGGTTCTGGGTCAGATGTAGAGAAGGGGACATACAGAGAGGAGGAGGACGGCTGTGACGGTATTTACGTGTGCGGATTCCTTCGAAGGGATTCTGTGCGGAGTCTACGATGCGTGGATGAGCAGGCTTGGGCATGCGAATGTGTGCCTGGAGCTGGCGGACATGGGGAATCTGCGTATGTTTGCCGAGTACAGGCAGGTGGAGGAGGATCCGGAAAAGGCGGACAGGGTGATCGGCGCGATCCGGAGAAAGGCCGGACAGGGAGTCTATGAGTGTGTCTATCATGCCTCCCTGAGCTGTGAGGAGCAGAAGGCGGATCGGATCTACCGCTTTCTTGTGTATGCGCTGCATACGGGGCCTGAGATAGTGGGTATGCTGCATATTCCGGCGGTCTATGAGCTGTTCCGGATGAACCGGTTTGTAACGAACGAGGCGATGCATATGATTGAATTCGTGCGTTTCTCCCAGACAGAGGGCGGGATCCTTTTCGGAACGGCCGCGCCGAAAAACGACGTGGTTCCTCTGATGGCGCCGCACTTTGCGGACCGGCTGAATGCGGAGAACTGGGTCATCTATGATGAAAAGCGGCGCAAGGCGGCAATTCACCGTGCCATGGGAGAGTGGATCCTGGCAGAGCTGCCGGACGACAGCTTCCGCAGGAGACTGGCGGAGGCCGGAGATCAGGCAGAATTCGAGAACCTGTGGAGAACCTATCACAAGCATATCGCCATCGCTGAGAGGACGAATCCGCGCTGCCAGATGAATCATCTTCCTCTGCGGTTCCGGCCTTATATGACCGAATTTCAGAAAGGAGTTTAAAGCAAAACTCCTGTGCGCGCATCGCCGGCAGACTGGACTTTCCACGGCTGATGTGCTATACTGGTTTCAGTTATCTGTGTGGAATGGTAATTCGGACAGGAGCAGACGCGCAGAAGGGAGTTATGCATAACGATGGCGGATAAACGAAAACAGAAGATCCTGATAGCGGACGATTCCGAGATGAACCGTTCGATTCTGGCAGACATGCTGGGGGACGATTATGATATCATAGAGGCGGAGAACGGCAAGGAGGCGGTCGCGCTGCTCCAGAAGCAGGCGGCGCAGATCGATCTGGTCCTTCTGGATATCGTGATGCCCGAGATGGACGGCTTCGGCGTCCTCAGGGAGATGAACGATTTCCGGTGGATCGAGAATACTCCCGTTATCATGATCTCCGCGGAGAGCGCGCCGGCGCGGGTGCAGCAGGCGTATGAGCTGGGCATTACGGATTTCATCAGCCGGCCCTTCGACGCGGTCGTCGTTCATCACCGCGTCGTGAACACCCTGCTTCTGTATGCGAAGCAGAAGAAGCTGATGAACATGGTGGCGGATCAGGTGCTGGAGAAGGAGAAGCAGAGCGCGCTGATGATCGACATCCTCAGCCACATTGTGGAATTCCGCAACGGAGAGAGCGGACAGCACGTGCTCCATATCCGCACGCTGACAGAGCTGATGCTTAAGCATATCAATCAGATGACGGACCGGTATAATTTCAGCAAGTCGGACATCGCCCTGATCAGTACGGCGGCGGCGATCCACGACGTGGGCAAGATCGCCATACCGGGAGAGATCCTGAATAAGCCCGGACGGCTGACCAACGAAGAGTTTGCCGTTATGAAGACCCATTCCCAGGTGGGAGCCTCGATGCTGGAGGCCCTGCCCGTCCATAAGGATGAGCCTCTGGTACGCCGCGCGTACGAGATCTGCCGCTGGCATCATGAGCGGTACGACGGCCGCGGGTATCCGGACGGACTGAAGGGAGACGAGATCCCGATCTCCGCCCAGGTCGTGGCTCTGGCGGATGTTTACGACGCGCTTACCAGCGAACGCGTATATAAGAAGGCGATCCCCCATGAGAAAGCGGTCCAGATGATCCTGAACGGGGAATGCGGCCAGTTCAATCCGCTTCTCATGGACTGCCTGCGGGAGCTGGAGGGCAATATCCAGGAGGCGATGGCCAGCAACGAGATCCGCGACTGGAACGATCCGAACATGCTCCGCAACCTGACGGAGGAGCTGATGCAGCGGGAGGAGCTGTCTGCGTCCGACCGGACGCTCCAGCTGTTGGAGCATGAGCGGATGAAGTACCAGTTCTTCGCCGATATGTCTCAGGAGGTCCAGTTCGAATATACGGTGTCTCCGCCGGCGGTGATGATCTCCGAATGGGGAGCCAAGCATCTGGGACTGGATGAGATCATCCGGGATCCCCATCACGATCCGGCGGTGCTTGCCAGCATGGGAGCCGACAGCATGGAGAAGCTGGCGGGACTTTTGGCGCGCAGTACGCCGGAGAAGCCGATCGTGGATTTCGACAGCGTGATCCGGATCGGCGGAGGTGAACGGTGGATGAAGATCATCGCGAGGGCCACCTGGTCCAAGGACGAGCCGCCCGTCTATACGGGGGCGATCGGCAAGGCCATCGATATCCACGAGACCAGAGTGAAGATGGCGGCCCTGGAGGAGATGGCGGCCCACGATACGATGACCGGCCTTTACAATCACAAGTTTGCGAAGATGAGGATCCAGGACATGATGGCGAGAAAGCCGGAGAGCAATTTCGCCCTCGGCATCTTCGACGTGGATCATTTCAAGCAGGCCAATGATACCTACGGGCACATGTTCGGCGATCAGGTTCTGATCCATATGGCGAAGACACTGAAGCGCAACATGCGTGAAGGAACCGTATCGGCTCGTGTGGGAGGCGACGAGTTTCTGCTGTTCTTCGAGTACCGCGAGCATGTGGATCTGGCGATCAACCGTATCTTCAATTCGCTGATCGGGACATACGAATCGTTCCCCATCTCCGTCAGTATGGGGGTGGCGAAGACGCAGATGCTCGGAACGGATTATGACACGCTGTTCCATGCGGCCGATCAGGCCCTTTACGCGGCCAAGAGAGGCGGCCGCGGCCAGTTCCGCTTCTACGACGGCGACAGCTGCGAGACGCTTTCCCTGATCTCGCCGATCGACGGCGACACGCAGGAGGAAGCGGACACGGATGCGGAGAAACGATCCGGCGGGGAGGACGCCGGTTGTGAATAAATGAGATGAGAGGAGAGGAATCATGACATTACAGGAATGCTATGCCGCACTGGAGGGCGACTATGAGGGCGTGATGGGACGTCTGCGTACTGAGAGACTGGTCCAGAAGTTTGTTCTGAAGTTCCTTGACGACGGGAGCTACAATCTGCTGACCAGCTCCATGGAATCCGGCGATTATGACGAGGCGTTCAGAGCGGCTCATACGATCAAGGGCGTCGGACAGAATCTGAGCTTCAATAAGCTTTACGAGTCCAGCCATCTGCTGACCGAGGCGCTTCGCAGCAAGGATATCGAAGCGGCGGCGCCGCTGTACGAGCAGGTAAAGGCGGATTACGCCCAGACTGTGGATGCGATCCACGCTTATCAGGCGTCACTTTAGAATATTGGACCGGAGGAAAAACGGATGAATCGTGAACAGATGACGGTGCGGAATCTGTATGATACGGCGAAGACCATGGCGGGACCGTATCTGGAGCAGTATCGGTACCCGTGGGAGGTATTGCCTCATATCGGCGAGATCGTTCTTGCCATCGGAGCGGCCCTTCCGGCGGAAGAGTACGACCACCCCCAGGAGGATGTCTGGATCCATAAGACGGTTCGGGTGGCGGCGACTGCGACGATCAAGGGGCCGGCTGTGTTTGGCGCAGGCACGGAGATCAGGCCCGGCGCCTTTGTCCGCGGCAATGTGCTGGTAGGCGAAAACGCAGTGGTCGGCAACTCGACGGAGCTTAAGAATGTGATCCTGTTCGATCATGTCCAGGTGCCTCATTATAATTATGTAGGCGATTCCATCCTGGGTTATAAGTCCCATATGGGCGCGGCTTCGCTGACGTCGAACGTCAAGTCCGACAAGAAGCTGGTAAAGATCCACGCTTCGGACGGGGATATCGAGACAGGGCTTAAGAAGGTCGGCGCCATGCTCGGCGATCATGTGGAGGTCGGCTGCGGATCGGTTCTGAATCCGGGTACGGTGATCGGGAGGAATTCCAACATCTATCCGCTGTCCAGCGTGAGGGGCGGCGTGGACGCGAATTCCATCTATAAGCGCGACGGCGTGATCGTGGAGAAGGACGACAGATAGAAGACGGAACGGATCATAGAAAAGCTGGCCGCCCTGCAGGCGGGATGCCGGACAGGGCAGCCAGGATCTGGTCGCTGTTTGGTATGTATGGACGCCGGCAGCGCTATTTGGTGCCGAAGATCCGGTCGCCGGCGTCGCCGAGACCGGGGCAGATGTACGCCGCGCTGTTCAGGCAGCGGTCCATATGGCCCACATAGATCTGGATGTCCGGATGGGCGGCATGAAGCTTCTCCAGTCCTTCCGGAGCGGCGATGATGCACATGAACTTGATGTTTTTGCCGCCGTGCTGCTTGATGAAGTCTACGGCCGCCACGGCGGAACCGCCGGTCGCCAGCATCGGATCGGTGACGACGATGGTGCGCAGCTCGATGGGGCTGGGCAGCTTGCAGAAATACTCGTGGGGTTCGTGGGTCACTTCATCCCGGTAGAGGCCGATATGGCCTACCTTGGCGGAGGGCACCAGAGACAGGATGCCGCTTACCATGCCGAGGCCGGCCCTCAGGATCGGAACCACAGCCAGCTTCTTGCCGGCCAGCATCGGGGTCATGCATTTCTCAATAGGGGTCTCGACCTCTACGTCTTCCAGGGGAAGATCACGCAGAGCTTCGTAGCCCATCAGCATGGCGATCTCGTCGGTGAGAGCGCGGAACTCATTGGTTCCGGTGTTTTTGTCGCGGAGCATGGAGATCTTGTGCTGGATCAGCGGGTGATCGAGAATGAATACGTTTTCCATGGATGTCCTCCTTTATCGCGTATGATTCACGGATGTATTCCGGTTGCGCCTGCGGGCGGCCCGGTTCTTTTGCGGGAACGCCCCGGCGGTCTCCTATATTCTACCAAATCATATGGCATATTTCAATCATTCTTCCGAGAAAACTACTGTCAAGCGAAAATGAAAATGTCCCGAAAATTTTTAAACATTAGCCCTGACTGCTCAGGGCTTTTGTTTGTTCC
>CANQME010000029.1 GCA_947624815.1 uncultured Lachnospiraceae bacterium
TACCGCGACGATTACTATAATAAAGATTCTGATGCCAAGGATACGGCTGAGGTGATCATCGCCAAGCAGCGCAACGGCCCGATCGGGACGGTAAATCTGCTGTGGCGGCCTGATATAACGAGATTTTTGAACGTGGCGAGGCAGTAACTCGCCTTATGGGTCCGGCGCCCGCCGCATGTCCGGCAGGCGGCGGGCCTTTCTGCTTTCCGGGATACATCTTTGCCGCATTCTGGCATAATATCCATTCTCAACGCATATGTATAGTAGCAAGGTACGGAAATTACGTCGCCTAAAGGAGAGATTTGAATGGCTGAGGCACGCTACCTGATATCGGACGCGGCCAGGCAGGTCAAAGTGGAGACGCATGTCCTCCGTTACTGGGAGGACGAGCTGGAGCTGGCCATCCCACGCAATGACATGGGACACCGGTACTATACGGATTACCATATCCGTCTGTTCTGTCAGATCCGGGATCTGAAGGACAGGGGATACCAGCTGAAGGCGATCAAAAACGCCTTGAATAAAATGTCGGGCGCGATGGAGGACATTACCATCACCGAAGATCTTATGGAGGAAGAGATGAAAGCAGCCTGGAAGGAAAATCATGCGAGAGCGGAGCTGACCAAGGAGAAGGGCGTAAACGGGACGGAGAAGCAGAATGAGACGGAACGGCGGGAGAGCCGGACATCGGATGGACAGGCTGCCGGCGGAGATCTGGAGACGGCAGATAAGGACGGCGCGGAGAATGAGGAGCAGTCCCGGACGGAACCCGGCGGCGGGCCGGACGGCGGAGAGGACGCCGGTCTGATACCTGCCGGAGAACGGACGCCGGTGCAGGCGGCGGACGCCGGGGAGAAGATGGCGCGCTTCCAGGAGATCATGAATCATATTATCGGACAGGCTGTCGAAGTCAATATGGCCCGGATCAGTCAGGAGATCACCGAGGATGTCAGCGAAGCGGTCAGTGAGAATGTGACCGACCGGGTGATGAAGGAAGTGGAGTATCTGCTGCGCGTCAGCGATGAGAAGGAGGAGGAGCGGTTCCGGCAGCTGGACGAGACGATCCGCGCCTATCAGAATAAAGGAAAAGGCCGGGCAGAAGCCGCGGCCACGAAGGTGCCTTTCTTCAGGAAGAAACGGTTCGGAAGAAGCGGGAAAAAGCTGCGCTGATACCGGCGTGCCGGAAGGAAGCCGGCGTCCGAAGGAGAAACGGCAGCACGGCAGCTTACCGGCCGCCTGCGGCCGCCGCCACAAACGCCCGGAACAGGTTCATTGCGGCGGGATCGTCCTCCCAGAGGTATTCCGGATGCCACTGCACGCCGACCAGATACGGATAGTCTTTCATGACCACGCCCTCGATGATGCCGTCGGGGGCGAATGCGCACGCGGTAAGCTGCGGCGCTACGTCGCGTACCGCCTGGTGATGAGTGCTGTTGACCCGGATGATAAGCTGATGCGGCAGATGCCCGGTCTGACCGGACGTATCCGGGGCGGGGCTTACGCTTCCGGGAAACCGTCCTGCGATGATCTCTGCCAGGAGACTGCCTTCCGCCACCTTCACCGTATGGGAGGGTACCCGGTGGGGAAACGGCTGCTGGTGGGCGATGGGAAGAACGCGTTCCGTCTGGGACGGGATATCCTGATAAATGGTGCCGCCCAGACCGATATTGATCAGCTGGATCCCCCGGCAGATGCCCATGACAGGCTTTCGCTGCTCCATCGCCAGCTTAAGAAGGGCGAGCTCCATGCGGTCGCGCTTTACGGAGGCGCTGCCGCAGCCGACGCGGGTATCTTCCCCGAAGAGGAAGGGATGGACGTCCGGCCCGCCGGTGAACAGAAATCCGTCCAGGACGCCGGCCAGCTGCCGCAGGTCGTCTTCGGAAGCCTCAAGCGGCAGAATGACCGGGATGCCGCCGGCTGCCAGAACGGCGCGGGGGCAGTAGGGAGCCTGGATGGTCTCGTCGGTCTGGATATCGTGAGATGTGGTAAGTCCGATCAGTGGTTTGGGATTGATGCTCATGGCTGGTCTCCTTCCGGCTTGGCGTACGGCCGCCGGGCGCGGCAGTACGGGGTTCTATACAGCAAAACACCCTCCCCGCGTGCCGGCGGGAAGGGCGTTATGTAGGTCCTGATTATGCTTCGCTGATTGCTCCGGTCGGGCAGGCTGCTTCGCAGGCGCCGCAGTCGATGCAGCTGTCAGCATCTACGACATACTGTCCGTCGCCCTGGGAGATAGCCCCTACCGGGCACTCAGCCTCGCAGGTACCGCAGCTTACGCAAGCATCACTAATTACACGTGCCATAATAAATACCTCCTTCAATATTCTTTACATGTGTAATCATTCTATAACAGATTCACAAAATATTCAAGAGGAAAATACAGATGCAAATGTACAAAATTGGGAGCATCGCGGCTGCAGAGGAGACGCTAGAGCCGGCGCATCACCTGCAGCGCTTTCCCGCGGCAAACGACCTGATAATGCTCCTCATAGTAGGCTTCGCTGGCGTACTCGTGGCGGATCTTCGTGCCGTATTCCGCCAGAATATTGCAGACGCGGCTGAAGGCCAGCTCATCCGCCCCCTCGCGCGAGACCGTCAGGTAGTAGGAGGAGGTGTCCGGCTTCTTATACAGGGTGTTCACGCCGTCATACAGATCGCCGCAGGCCCTGGCTGCGTCGGAAACCCGGTCCAGACTGTCGAAGGTGTAGACGCGGACCGACGCTTCCTGCTGCGGCTCCTCCGTCTCCTGGGAGGCGGACTCTGCCTCGGCCGTCTGGTTCGCCAGTCCCATCGGGATCCCCAGCAGTCTCGCCAGACCGTCGGCGCCCTCCAGCAGCTCGCTGGCCAGCTCGTTCAGCATATCGGAATCCTCGTCGGACGCCGGGGAGAAGCGGGAGAAACGGGTATCCAGCTCTTCCGGATCCTCGATCTTGGTGATGACCAGCATGACGCTCTCGTTGGACAGCGGAATGGCCTCCACCATCAGCGGAATGTCCTCCGCCTCGAAGCCGACCTCGTTCGAAGCCTTCTGGATCATCTCGCGGAACAGTCCCCGGGCTTTCTCGCTGCCGTAGGCCAGCTCGCGAAGGTTGAGATTGCGCACGCTCAGGTCAAAGCTTGTCAGCGTGCAGCGGATCTGGTTCTCGTTGATGCGCTCTATCTTCATACAGGATCACATCCTTCCTTACAGGCGAATAAAATACATCACCATAAATATACTATATGTTACGGTCAAATATCAATTCCTATGTAGTATTTTTTAGAAAAAATTTTGGAATTTTTCATTTTTCCGTTGCGAAACGGGGCTGTTTATATTAAGATAGACCATGTAAGAGATGGTATTGACAGAAGGAGGTGACTTGCCAAGGACACCGTTCTGTTGGACAAATACCAGCTGATCCGTATTCTGGGGCAGGGACGAAGCGGCACCGTATATCTGGCGAAGCATCTGGAGCTGGACGCCTGGCGGGCCATCAAGCAGGTTCCCAAATCTTCAGCCTGTTATGAACAGTTTCGCAGGGAAGCATTGCTTCTGAAGCGGCTGCGTCATCCGTGTATCCCCATTGTATACGATCTCGAAGAAGACAGTCAGTACAGTTATCTCATGGAAGAGTTTCTTGAAGGAGACTCGCTCTACGACCTTGTGCATGCGCAGGGTCCTCTGAACCAGGACGCCGTTATCCGTTACGGAATTCAGATCTGCGGCCTGGTCCAATATCTGCATTCAGCAGAAATGATCCCTATTTTGTATCTTGATCTGCAGCCCAGAAATCTTTTGGTATGCCATGGGCAGGTGAAATTACTGGATTTCGATCACTCCGATACGCTTACCGGGGCCAATGAGGCCGCCGAACGCTACGGTACGGAAGGCTTTATCGCGCCGGAGCAGCGGGAAGGCGGTTATCTGGATATCCGAACGGATGTGTATCAGATCGGGGCGGTGCTTTCCTATATGGCAGCCGGAGGGGTGCGGAACGAGGGATTATCTTCAGCGGTTCCCGGGGAACTGGGGGCCATTATCCGCAGGTGTCTCAGCCACGACGCCGGCCGGCGCTACGGGTCGGCGGAGGAAGTGGGGGAGGCGCTTGGCGGTCTGCACTCCAACAAAGAGTGTCTTCGTCAATTACGATCACCGTCTCTTACAGTCAGTCTCGCCTCGGCCCGTCCGGGAGCGGGAGTTACCCACATCGCCATCGGCCTGGCCGCATGGCTGAACCGGCATGGCTGTCCGGCCCTTTATGAGGAGCGGAACCGCTCCGGCGATGTAAGGGCGATCGGGGAGAGGCTGGGGATACCGGCCGATTCCCACGGGATCCATACCGTGAAGCAGCTGCCGATGAAGCCCCGCTACGGCGGGGCGGTAAGGCTTGAGGAGAGCTTCTATCCCGTGCTTGTGCGGGATTACGGAGCGGCGCTTCACGAGGCGGCCGCTGAGGCCGTATCGGACCGGGAAGCCGGAAGAAGGACTCTGTTTCTGGCCGTCTGCGGCGGCAAATGGTGGGACGGGCGCAGCCTGTCCGCGATCCTCGGAGAGCTTGAGTCCGTGGGACCGGCGGAATCGTCCGGCCGGATCATTCTCTTCAATCATGCGGTTTCGGGAGCTCTGCGGCAGCCCGCCCGGAAGGGGAAAGCGCGCTGCCTGCAGGTCCCGTATTTTCCGGACCCTTTTCGTCCGGCAGGGGAAGCGGACGCCTTCTTCGAAACGGCCCTGGCCGGCTATCTTAAGAAGGAGGGAACGGAAAGGTGGGATTTATCCGGCAGAAGAAAAGCACCGTGGAGGAGCCGAGGATCATCGGCGTAACGGGAGCGGGCCGCAGTCTGGGGACGACGCATCTGTGCGTCCTTGCGGCCAACTATCTGTGCAGCGCCTGCGGCCGCAGAACGGCGGTCCTGGAGTGGAACGGCCATGGGGATTTCAGGCGGTTCGGCAGCGTCTGCACGGGACTTTCAGCAGCGGAAAGCTGCTATCGGATCCAGGAGGCGGACTTCTATCCGGAGTCCGCCGGGGATGTACTGGCGGAATGCCTCCACAAAGGGTATGAGGAGATCCTGATCGATTTCGGAAGCCTTGGGGAGCAGGACGTCCAGGAGTTGCTCAGGTGCCACAGGGTGCTTCTGACCGTTTCCTTCAGCGAATGGCAGATGGAGGCGCCCGGGAATCCGCGGTCATGGGAGGAATGTGCGGAGAAGAACGGCTGGTTATGCCTGGCTGCCTTCGGCAGCGAGGAATCCAGAATCAGATGGAATAAGAGGCGCAGACCGGCCGTGCGGCGGATTCCGCTTTCAGCGGACGCGTTTACTGTCACGCAGCAGGTGATGGAATTCATGAAGACAATCCTGTGACATCCCCTTTCCCAACGATGTGTCACGAACAGCCTCCGGGAAGGGAGAGGAACAGTGAGGAGACAAAAAAAGCGATGGATTGGTATCTTCAGGAGGAAAAGGACCAGTACGTAAACGGCCTCAAGCGTTACGAGGCCAGGGGGATCCCGGTCTACATCGACGGCACGGTGCCGGAGGACGGAGACTGGGAAAAGATCTTTCAGGTAAATGAAGACGGTTCCTTCTATATGTGCGATTATGTAGGCGCGCAGGAGGGCTGTCTGCGGGAGATCCGGTTCGACCGGGTTTATAACCGGTGAGAACCGGTGTCAAAGTGGGGCCCCGGGGAGCATCATCTTCCGTCTGCAGCCGGCAAAGTGGGGCACAGGGTGGGTGGGAATTAAAAAAAAATTAAGAAGTTGAAGGGGGAAAATATGTTATAATCTCGACAGAGATTATAGTGGCGCGGTCCGGCGTCCGAACGGGAGGAGGACGCCGGGCCGTGCGCATCCCCCTAACGCATACATACCTCAGGAGGAATTTGTTTGAAACGTACAGTCATACCGGTTATCGTTGTGATCGTTCTGCTGCTTCTGATCGTCGGCGGAGTTGCGGCTGCCAGATATATCGAGCGCTATATCCCGACCAGGGAGCAGGCGGACGTGGAAGAGGTCCTTGGCGTGTCAGGAGAAGACACCGCTTTTTACTATAATGACGAACGCTTAAGCGGCGTTTCCGTGATCGCGCGGGACGGCCAGGCGTACCTGCCCATTGAATGGGTGAATGAGAACCTGAATGAGAAGTTTTACTGGGACGGCGAGGAGAAGATGCTGGTCTATACGCTGCCGGATTCGGTCGTTTACGCGGACAAGCGGACGACGGGAAGCAGCGGACAGCCGCTTCTTCTGGCGGAGGACGACGGGATCTGGCTTTCGGCGGGGCTCGTCGCCAGCTATACGGATATCCGTACCGAGCTGTTCACTTCGCCGGTGAACCGGTTCTTCCTGTATGATCAGTGGGAACCGCTGACGGTGGGGACCGCCTCGAAGGAAGCGCCGGTGCGCGTCAGGGGCGGCATTAAGAGCCCGGTTCTGACCACGGTGGCGGACGGCGGGGAGTTTACCGTCCTGGAGACCGGTGAGGAATGGTCCCTGGTGAGAACGGAGGACGGATACATAGGCTGGATCCAGCATAAGTTTATACAGGGTACGTCCCAAAGCGAGCAGGTCAGTACCTTCACGGAGCCGGAGTACACCAGCATATCCCTGGGGGAGCCGGTCTGCCTGGCCTGGCATCAGACGCTTAAGGAAGAGGACAACAAAGAGATGGAGCGGCTGATCGCGCGCACGCAGGGGGCGGTCAATGTAGTCGCGCCCACCTGGCTGATGCTGACGGACAACAACGGCAGCTTCGAATCCTTTGCCAGTCAGGAATACGTCGATAAGGCCCACGCCCTGGGCCTCCAGGTATGGGCGGTTCTCGATAACTTCAACAAAGGGGAGAATGTGAATTCTGCCGTGCTGTTTTCCAGAACGTCCGTGCGGCGGACGCTGGTGGACGCGCTGATGGAGGAGGCCGGCCGGTACGGCTTTGACGGCATCAACCTGGATATCGAGAGTATTTCTCCGGAGGCGCAGCCCCATTATGTACAGTTTATCCGGGAGCTGTCCGTGGCCTGCCGGAAGAACGGCCTGATCCTGTCGGTAGACAATTATGTGCCGTCGGGATATACCAGCGGCTATAACCGGGCGGAGCAGGGCCGCGTGGCAGACTATGTGATCATTATGGGCTACGACGAGCATTATGCCGGCGGAGATCCCGGCCCGACGGCGTCGCTGCCGTTTGTGAAGCAGGGGATCGAGGACACACTGGCGGAAGTGCCTGCGCAGAAGGTGATCAACGCGGTTCCGTTCTATACGAGGCGCTGGGAGGAGACGGCCGGTTCGGTCAGCTCCACGGCGCTGGGACTGGAGGCCGCCCAGACCTGGGTGGAGGAGAATGACGTTCCTCTGTACTGGCAGGACGAGCTGGGCCAGTATTACGGGGAGCTGGCGACAGAGAACGGCGTGCAGACCATCTGGATGGAAGACGAACGGTCCCTGGAGCTGAAGATGGGACTGATCAGAGAATATAACCTGGCCGGCGTAGCCGGCTGGAAGCTGGGTCTCGATACGGAAGAGATCTGGAATATCGTAAATGTGAACAAATAAGGGGCATGAACAGATGAGAAAACAAACGATTGCTGTCCTGCTTGCCGCAGCGGTTCTGTTGGGGGGCTGCTCGGGATATTACGAGACGGGACCGGCGCAGGCGACGGAGGAATCCGCGCAGGCCGCGCCGGGTCAGACCCATGCGCCGGAGATCGGCGATTCCGTCGGACCGGGAGGGGGAGTGCCCAGCTCGAAGGACGTCGTGATCGATTCCCTGGAGCTGCCGGATACGCCGGGAACGGCGATCAATCCCGAGATCTTCATCGCGACGGATATCCATTATCTGGCCAAGGAGCTGACCGATTTCGGAGAGGCGTTCGACGAGATGTCGGAGAACGGAGACGGCAAGGTGATCCCCTACGTGTGGGAGATCGTGGATACCCTTCTTGACGTCGTTGTGGAAAGAAAGCCTCAGGCGCTGATCCTGAGCGGGGATCTGTCCCTGAACGGGGAATATCTGAGTCATCAGGCGCTCGCCAGAAAGCTGGCCCGCGCGGAGAGAGCCGGCGTTAAGGTCGTGGTGATCCCCGGCAATCATGACATCAACAATTCAGGCGCGGCCGCCTATCAGGGGGACGACGTGATGCCGGCCAACAGCACGTCTCCCGAGCAGTTTGCGGAGATCTATGCGGATTACGGGTATGACGAGGCGATCAGCCGGGATCCGGCCTCGCTGAGCTACATCAGCGAGCTTGCGGACGGGACCTGGCTTCTGATGCTGGACAGCTGCCAGTATGAGGAGCGGAACCTGATCGGGGGAATGATCCGGCCTGAGACCTACGAATGGATGGAACCGTGGCTGGAGCAGGCGTGGAACGAGGAGCGCCATGTGATCGCGGTGGCGCATCACAATCTGCTGGATGAGAGCCGTATTTATGAAAGCGACTGTACCATCGAGCATGCGGAAGAGCTGGAGGAGATGCTGGACAGCTGGGGCGTGACCCTGTTTTTAAGCGGGCATCTTCATGTGCAGCATTTCCGTTCCTCTCAGTCGTATGATATCGACGAGATCGTCACCAGCAGCCTTGCCATGGCGCCGTGTCAGTTCGGCGTCCTCAAGTATTTCAGCCCGCACACCTATGATTACCATACGGAGCAGCTGGACGTGAAGGCGTGGGCGGAGCGTCACGATAACCCGGATGTGAATCTGGACGATTTCGATAATTACGCAAGGGAGTATCTGCAGTCCGTATTCTACAGACAGGCGCTAAGCGCGGTGCAGGATAAGAACCTGGCGGAAGAAGACAAGGACGCGATGGCGGATTTCTACGCCCTTCTGAGGACCTACGCCGTAGCCGGGAAGGCCGTGGATGTCCGGGAGGAGGCCATGGATTCCTGGGGGTACGTCGTGTGGTCGGAGTACAGCAGGACAGACCTGATGGCCATGTATCTGAACGAGATCCTGGAGGACGCGGTCTGCGATTACAATGTGTTCCGCCGCGACGACGAATAGACGGCCCGCCGGGTACGTCACCTCGTGTTCAGATATTCCAGGATCCCCATATGGATGGTCCAGGCCACCCGGTCCTGGTATTCCTCCGTGTTCAGCAGAGCCGCCTCGGAACGGTTGCTCAGAAAGCCGCACTCCACGATGACGATGGGGCTTTTGACGTGCAGCAGCAGATAGTAGCTGTCGTTGGCCCTGGCGGTGCGGGTGTTGGCGTCGCCCAGGACATAGTCGAAGCGTTTCTGCAGAATTTCGGCCAGACGTCTGCCGTGTTCGGAGGTCTTATAATAGAATACCTGCGCGCCCTTTACGGATTCCTCGTGGTAGCTGTTCTGATGAATGCTGACCACCAGATCGGGGGAGGCGTCGTTGATCAGCCGGCAGCGGTTGCGCATGTCGGCTGATTTTTTGTTGGAATCAGACTCGCTGCAGAGAGCCGTATCGCCGTCGCGGGTCATGACGACCTCGACATCGGAAGCCTCCAGATACCGCCGCACACGGCGGGCGATCTGAAGATTGATCTCCTTCTCAAGGCTCCCGTCCACGGCGATCTTGCCCGGATCGAAGCCTCCGTGGCCGCTGTCGAGGACGACGACCGGCTTTTCCTTTGGCGGGGCGGCTTCCGCCGCCGTGGCGGATACGAGGACGGCCGCCTGCCGGGACAGATGAAAGACGAGAACGAACATCAGAAACGCCATAAGCGATTCTGCGGGGAATCGATATCTTTTCAAAGGGAACTCCGGATCAACGGACGTTTTCTCTATTTATAGTGAAGGAACCGGGGAAAAAGAACCGGTTTTTGGCTTTACATGAAACCGGGAAAGAAGTATACTGTCCACATAGGCAGCGGGTATTGCGGCATTACGGGAAAGAGATCGGAAGACATATGGATACGAAGGTAGTAGTAATCGACAGAACCAGAACAGGAATCGCGGCCGGACCGGATGAAGGAACGGACCCAGGGACTTCGGGGCTCGACGCCCTTCTCGCCGAAGCGGCGCAGATCCTGCGCAGCGGCGGGCTGGTGGCGTTCCCCACGGAGACGGTGTACGGCCTGGGTGCCAACGGCCTGGACGATGCGGCGGCCAGGAAGATCTATGCGGCCAAGGGCCGTCCGTCGGATAATCCGCTGATCCTCCATATTTCAGCCGTCCGGGAGCTGGCGCCGCTTGTGCGCAGGGTGCCGGAGACGGCCCGGAGACTGATGGACGCGTTCTGGCCGGGGCCGCTGACGATGATATTCGAGAAGAGCGGGATCGTGCCCTACGGAACCACCGGCGGACTGGACACGGTGGCGGTGCGGATGCCGTCCGATCCGGTGGCCAGCCGGCTGATCGCCCTGGCCGGGGTGCCGGTGGCGGCGCCCAGCGCCAATCTGTCCGGGAGGCCGAGCCCGACGACGGCGCAGCATGTGATCGGGGATATGAGCGGACGGATCGATATGATCCTGGACGGCGGTCCGGTGGGGATCGGCGTGGAATCCACGATCGTGGACGTGACCGGTCCGGTGCCGGTGCTTTTGCGCCCGGGAGCCGTCACCATGGAGATGCTGCGGGATGTGGTCGGCGAGGTGGCCGTCGACCCGGCGATCGCAGGACCGGTGGCGGCCGGCGTGAAGCCGAAGGCTCCCGGTATGAAATACCGGCACTACGCGCCGAAGGCGGAGCTGGTGCTGGTGGAGGAAGACGGCCGCAGGGCCGGTGAAGGCGGCTGCGGCGATGCCGCCGTCGACACGATCAACCGTCTGGTCCGGGAACGGATGGCCGAGGGCCGGACAGTCGGGATCCTCTGTACCGACGAGACAAAGGACCGCTATCCGGAGGGCGTCGTCCGCAGCGTCGGGCTGCGGGCCAGTCAGGAGTCCGTCGCCCGCAGTCTGTTCGCCGTGCTGCGGGAATTCGACGATCTCGGCGTGGACTGTATTTATTCGGAAAGCTTTGCGCGCGACCATCTGGGACAGGCGATCATGAACCGTCTGACGAAGGCCGCGGGTTACCGGATCCTGCACTGCTGAAGCCGCAGGACAGGACCGCGGATATGGCCGCGGCGCGTGCAGACGATACCAGAAAGAAAATGAGGAGGGAGAGCAACATGAACGAGAGCAGAAAGCGGACGGATTACATTTCGTGGGACGAGTATTTCATGGGGGTGGCGGAGCTGTCCGGCATGCGCTCCAAGGATCCGAACACACAGGTGGGCTGCTGCATCGTCAGCGCCGACAACAAGATCCTGTCCATGGGCTACAACGGTCTGCCCATCGGCTGTTCGGACGATGAATTTCCGTGGAACCGGGAAAACGCGGACGACGATCCCTATAATGCCAAGTACGTATACGTGGCTCACAGCGAACTGAACGCGATCCTGAATTACAGGGGCGGAAGCCTGGAGGGCAGCAAGCTGTATGTGACGCTGTTCCCCTGTAATGAGTGCGCCAAGGCCATTATCCAGGCAGGCATCAAGACCGTTATCTATGCGGACGACAAATACGCGGACAGTCCGGGAACCCGCGCTTCCAAGAGGATGTTCGACGCGGCCGGGGTGGATTACCGCGCGTACGGAGCCACGGGGCGCGTGATGAAGATCCGGGTGTAAGAGAATGGAAGCGGAACCGTACAGCCGGCTTCAAAAAGACAAAAAGAGGTCTTGCGCGAATTGGCAAAATATCATAGAATAGATCTGACTGCGGATTCGGAAAATCTTTCCTGCAGCGAGGCTTTGCGACTGACGGATAAAATGATTGCGCAGTACGGAAGAATAAGAAGAGACATTTGAGAAAGAATAAAGAGGTGAGGAACTGTGTTTGATTTCAATAATAAGAAGACGAAGAAGATCGTATCTTCGATCATCGTGATTCTGCTGGTTCTGGCCATGGTCGCGCCTATGGTGCTGAGCTCGATAAATTTCTGATCGCGACGGGGCACATGGGAAGGACAGACCGGCCGGCAGCGTTAGGAGCGGGCTATGAGGAATGTCTGGAAATGTGCCGGATCTGCCGCAGTGCTCTGCGGTCTGATCCTGATGGCGTCGCCGGAGGGCAGGGCTGCGGTCCCCGGGGGACTGTCCGTGGGGGGACAGGATATCAGCGGCCTTAAGACGGAAGAAGCGGAGCAGAGGATCCGGGAGTATGTGGCCTCTATGGCGGCCCAGAAGGTGATCATCGACGTGGCCGGGAATCCGGTGGAGACGGACGCGGCGGCGCTGGGGCTTTACTGGGCGAACGACCGGGCGGTAGCGGAGACCGTGCAGGAATACGAGACCGGCAACCTGATCGAGCGCTATCTGAAGCAGAAGGATCTGGAGATGTCGCCGGTGGATGTGGAGCTTGAGCTTAAGGTCCCGTCCGGGAAAGCGGTCGAATATGCAGAGTCGGCCTGCGCCGGTTTCGCCGTGGAAGCGGTGGACGCCGTCATTACCCGGGAGAACGGAAGCTTTGTCGTGACGCCGTCCCGGGACGGAACGGCGGTGGACGCGGAAGCGACCGGCGAAGCGCTCTGCCGGGCGGTGGAAGAGGCCGCGAAGACCGGCCTTAAGGAGCCGGTCACGGTTGCGGCCGTGATGAAGACGGTCCCGCCGGTCCGGACGACCGGGATGCTGTCGGCGATCGGCGACGTTCTGGGAACGTATTCGACGGATTTCTCCGGAAGCAGTCAGAGCCGGGCAGAGAACCTGCGCGTGGGCGCCGGCAAGATCAACGGCTTCGTGCTGATGCCGGGAGAGACCCTGTCGGGTTACGCGTGCATGCAGCCCTTTACGAAGGCCAACGGCTACGCCACCGCGGCAGCCTATGAGAACGGCCAGGTGGTGGACAGCGTGGGCGGCGGCGTGTGCCAGATCGCGACCACGTTATACAACGCGGCTTTACTGGCGGAGCTGGAGATCACCGAACGGCAGGGCCATTCCATGATCGTCACCTACGTGCCTCCGTCGAGAGACGCGGCGATCGCAGGGACGTATAAGGACATTAAGATCACGAATCCGTATGATACGCCGGTGTATGTGGAGGCGCAAACGTCCGGACGGACGCTGACGTTTACCATTTACGGTCACGAGACCAGGCCGGCGAACCGTACGGTTGAATATATATCCGAGACGCTTGGGACGACGGCCCCTCCGGCGGCGGTCAGCCAGTACGACGGATCCCTGGCGCCGGGCGAGAGGGTGAAGGTGCAGGCCTCCCATACGGGGCGGAAGTCCCGCCTGTGGAAGTGCGTCCGTGTCGACGGCGCGGAGGTGGAGCGGACGCTTTTGCATACCGATACGTACGCCCCGTCGCCTGCGGTCTACCGGGTGGGCCCGGAAGCCGCGCCTGCGTCCGGGAACGTACCGGAGGAGACAGAGACGGCGGAATATGCGGCGGAGCCGGAAGAAACCGATGCGCCGGAGAAGTCTGGAACGCCGGAGCAAACGGCGGAACCGGAGAAGGCGGAGACGCCGGAACGTGCAGATGTGCCGGAGAAGGCCGGAACGCCGGAGCAAACGGCGGAGCCGGAGAAGGCGGAGACGCCGGAACGTGCAGATGCGCCGGAAAAGGCTGAGATGCCGGCCGGCACAGCCGGGCGGGAAAAGACAGGAACGTAGGATATGAGACGGATCGAGAGAGAAAGCAGGGGAACCATGCGGCCCGGCCAGGATCTGGTCGTGGCCGGCTATGCGGGGCTTGCCGGCGCCTGCCGGATCGCTGAGGAGCGGCCGGAGGAGCTGTCCCGGTGGTTTCCCGTATCTTATATAGAGAAGCTTAAGAAGGACGGCCGGGCCTGGTGCGCCGCCGGCGGATACGGCCTCGCCGAAGCGCGTTATGCTTCGGCGGAGACGGCCCCCGCGGCCTGGTCCGCGAGGGGTGCGTCGGAATGGGAAGAAGCAGGGGAGGGCGGTATTTATACCGCCCTTTGGAATCTGTCCGGGGCTTATATGACGGGGTTTACCGTGGATCTGCGGAAGATCCCCGTAACGCAGGCGACCGTTGAGATCTGCGAGAGGTACGGACTGAACCCGTACCGGCTGCTGTCGTACGGCTGCACGGTGCTGGCGGCGGACAACGGCGGCAGGCTGGCGGAACGTCTGGAGACGGAGGGCGTCGCGGCCGCGGTGATCGGCCGCGTCCGGGAAGGGATCGCCCGGGAGGTTACATACGGAGATGTGCGCGGGTTCATGGAACGGCCGAGAGCGGATGAGCTCAGCCGGCTGGGGATCCGGGCCGAATGAGCGGGCCAGAGCGGCGGCTGCTTTGGAACCGGCCGGAGCGCCGGGACGGGGGAACAGCTGCCGGGTAAGATAGAGAAACCAGAAACAGAGGAGGAATCAGTCATGAGAGAAAAGATTTTAGCGATTCTGGAGAAGAACGCCCGCATTGATCTGAAGGATCTGGCGGTTCTGCTGGGAGAAAGCGAGGCGGCCGTCGCCAACGCCATCGCCGATATGGAGCAGGAGCATATCATCTGCGGTTATCATACCCTGATCAACTGGGACAATACCTCCCAGGAGAAGGTGATGGCGCTGATCGAGGTGAAGGTAACGCCTCAGCGCGGCATGGGGTTTGATAAGATCGCCGAGCGTATTTACCAGTACAACGAGGTAAACGCGGTCTACCTGATGTCCGGCGCCTATGATTTCACGGTATTCATCGAGGGGAAGACCATGAAGGAGGTCGCCCTGTTCGTGTCCAGCAAGCTGTCCACGCTGGATTCCGTCTTAAGCACGGCCACCCATTTTGTATTAAAGAAGTATAAGGACCACGGCACCGCCCTGGTGGAAGAAGTACACGATGAAAGGATGCTGGTTACCCCATGAGAAATCCTCTTTCCGAGACGATCGTTCAGATCGAACCCTCCGGCATCCGCAAATTCTTCGATATCGTCAGCGAGATGAAGGATGCCATCTCCCTCGGCGTGGGCGAGCCTGATTTTGATACGCCCTGGCATGTGCGGGAGGAAGGAATCTACTCCCTGGAGAAGGGGCGGACCCATTACTCCGCCAACGCCGGTCTTAGGGAGCTGCGGAGCGAGATCTGCAGCTACCTGTACCGCCGCTGCGGCCTGACCTACCAGCCGGATTCGGAGATCCTGGTCACGGTCGGCGGCAGCGAAGCCATTGATATCGCCCTGCGCGCCATGCTGGATCCAGGCGACGAGGTGCTGATCCCGCAGCCGTGTTTTGTTTCCTATGTGCCATGTACGATCCTGGCGGGCGGCAGGCCGGTGACGGTCGAGCTGGAGGAGAAGGATCAGTTTAAGCTGACGCCGGAGAAGCTTCTGGAGAAGATTACCGGCAGATCCAAGATCCTGATCATGCCGTTCCCCAACAATCCCACCGGAGCGGTCATGCGAAGGGAGGAGCTTGAGAGGATCGCGCAGATCGTGGTCGAGAAGGATCTGTTCGTGATTTCCGATGAGATCTACTGTGAACTGACCTTCGGAGACGAACGCCATGTGTCGATCGCTTCCCTGCCGGGGATGAAGGAACGGACCGTGCTGATCAACGGATTTTCGAAATCCTACGCCATGACCGGCTGGAGACTGGGCTATGCGGCGGCTCCGAAGCAGATCCTGGAACAGATGCTCAAGATCCATCAGTTTGCGATCATGTGCGCGCCCACTACCAGTCAGTATGCGGCGGTCGCCGCACTGCGCGACGGGGACGCGGATGTGGAGATGATGCGGGAGTCCTATGACCAGAGACGGCGCTTCGTCCTTCACGCGTTTCAGGAGATGGGACTGGAATGCTTTGAGCCGGAAGGCGCGTTTTACGCGTTCCCAAGCATCCGGCGTTTCGGAATGTCGTCCGAGGCGTTCGCCAACCGGTTCCTTCAGGAGGAGCGGGTGGCCGTGGTGCCGGGAAGCGCGTTCGGCGCCTGCGGCGACGGGTATCTGCGGGTCTCCTATGCGTATTCCTTAAAGCAGCTGAAGGAGGCCCTGGGACGGATGGCGAAATTTACAGAGAGACTGGACAAGGAGATGGCCGGAGGATGAATATCGTGCTGCTGGAGCCGGAGATGCCGGCTAACACCGGCAATATCGGCCGCACCTGCGTGGCCACCGGCACGCGTCTCCATCTGATCCGGCCGCTTGGATTCCGGCTGAATGAGAGAATGCTGAAGCGCGCCGGCCTGGATTACTGGGACAAGCTGGATGTGACCGTCTATGACGACTACGAGGATTTCCTGGAGAGGCATCCCGGCGAGCGCATCTACATGGCGACGACGAAGGGACGGAAGGTCTACACGGACGTGTGCTACGATCCCGACGCCTACATCATGTTCGGCAAGGAGAGCGCCGGGATCCCGGAGGAGATCCTTCTGGCAAACCAGGAGAACTGCGTTCGGATCCCCATGTGGGGCGATATCCGCTCCCTGAATCTATCCAACGCGGTCGCCATAGTCCTCTATGAAGCCCTGCGGCAGAACGGATTCGAGAAAATGACGCTGCAGGGGGAGCTGCACCGGCTTCACTGGCGGGAAGACTGATACAGATCCTTCATCAGGATCGCCCGCCGCAGTCCGCCGTGCTTGAGCTTCTCGCCGATGATTTGGTAGCCCTGCTTCAGGCCGTTGTTCATGCTGTATACGTTGTCCGGGTGGATGGTTCCCATCAGGTAGCGGAAGCCCATGGCCCGCAGATCGGCCTCGGCGGCCTGCATCAGCCGGTACTGGAGCTGGTGGCCCCGGTATTGGGGAAGAACTGCGGCGGTGTCCATGTGGGCGACCAGGGGAAGCTCTTCTTCCGGAAGGCCGGCGTCGCGGCCCATGTTTTCTTCGGAGAGGCCGGGGATTACGGCCAGGAAGATGCCGGCGACTTCGCCGGTTTCGGTTTCGATGGCTTTGTAGCCCAGACCTTCGCCGGAGGTGAGCATGTGGCAGGTGTAGTCGGCATTGTCTGCCAGGTACCAGTCTTTGTTGTCCATGCCGCGCCATACGGTCTGGATGATGTCGGCGAAGAGCTGGTAGTCGGAGGGGGTGGCTGGGGTGATTTGGAAGGTCATGGTTTTTGGTGTGAGGTCCTTTCGTTTGGTTTTTTGGGAGGAACGTTGAGGGATGGAACAACATTTGGGGGATGGGACCGCAGTGCGGGGCTCAAAGCCTGCGGCTTTTCGCCCACGGGCTGGCGCCCTATGAAAAAAGCCAGATAAGCGGCTGCTTACGTGCAAGCACGACGCAGCTGCTTGTCTGGCTTTTTTCGCACTGCTCCCTGCTTACGTGAGTATATCAAAAATTTTAGAATATAGATAGTGGTATATTGAGATTTTTTGTGGTAGACTAGAGGAACGGGGGGTAATGTTTATCCCGAATCGAAAAGGAGGGTAGTTGCTATGAAGAAATATGTATGTCTGGTATGTGGGTATGTGTATGATCCGGCGGAGGGCGATCCGGATAACGGGATCGAGCCGGGGACCGAGTTTGAGGATCTTCCGGACGATTGGGTCTGCCCGATGTGCTATGTGGGAAAGGATCAGTTCGAAGAGGAATAAGTAAGAGAAAGCCGGAGAATCGATTCTCCGGCTTTTATAGTCTCAGATACGGATCATGTTATAGCCGATCTGGTTGGCCGTCAGCATCTGGGCTTCTCTCTGGTGGCAGGTGAAGATGATCATCTGGCCGCTGTAGGAGCCCGACAGCCATTTCAGGGCGCTCTTCAGCCGTTCGTCGTCGTAGAGGACGAAGCTGTCGTCGAAGATCAGGGGCATGTCCTCTTTATCGCCCTGGATCAGCCTGGCGGCCGCCAGCCGCAGCGCCAGGTAGATCTGGTCCATGGTGCCGCTGGATACCTGCTCGATGGGAACCAGCTTCGTGGGGGTATTCATGAAGACGTTCAGGTTCTCGTCGATGCTCATGCTGGAATAGATGCCGCCGGTGATGCCGGCCACCAGCTCGGAGGCCGTCTTGTTCAGGTACAGGCCGAAGGAGTCCCGGATGGACATGGACAGATCGTTCATCGTCTCCTGGGCCAGATCGATGGCCGCCAGCTCCTGGGAGATCCGCTGGTTCTCCGCCAGCGTATTCTTCAGAGTTTCCAGCTGGTTCTTGTAGTTTCCCAGAAGCTCCAGCTTCTTCTCCAGCTCCCACTGAAGCTTCTGCTGCTTCTCGATGGCGTCGCTGCAGTCGTTCTGCCTGGCGTTCAGTTCGGCAATCTCGCCGGTGAGAGTCGTCACGGCGGTCTCGGACTGCTCCGTGGCAGTGACCAGACGCTTGAATTCCGCCATCCTGGCCCGGAACGCTTCCAGCGTCTGCTCGGACAGATCCGCGTCGCCGATATGGCGGTGGAAGGTTTCCTGCAGCGCCTGGCTGCTGAGCAGGAGTTCCCTGCCGAGCCGCCGCGAACGGATCATAAGAGCGACTGCCGCACCGCAGCAGAAGACCGCTGCAATTCCGGCCCCGGCCGCCATGGCGATGACGGAGGCCAGAACCACGTTCTGCAGGATCGCGATGCTGTTGCCCATAACGGCCAGACCGACGGCGGCTGTGGCGAACAGGATCGTCAGGAGGAAGAACACTGCGGTCATCACCCTGCGCGACCGCTTCTTTGTGGCGGCCTTCACGTCCTGATAATCCCGGAAAATATCCTCGGTCTGCCGCTCGTACCGTTCGATGGAGGCCAGATCCTGAAACTGGTTCTCCTCCAGAAGCTGCCGGCCTCTGGCCGCCTTCTGGATCATGTCCTCCTTTTCGGCCTGCTTCTTCTCAAGCTCCTCCCGGGTATCCAGCCGGAGTTTGGTAAACGCCGGAAGACGGTTCTCATATTCCGGCGAGGCGATGTCCTTCTCGACGGCCTTGATCTCCCCCAGAAGCGTGGTGTAGGACCGCGCCGCCTCCGGCACCAGCTGGCTTTCCATCTCCTTCCTCTGCGCTTTCAGGAACGCGGAGGCTTTGGTGATGTTTAAGGCCATGCTGCCCGAGGTGTTCATGTTGGCTATGTAATTCTTCAGCTCCGACACCATGCCCCCGTCGGTGGCGCTTTTCAGCTGGCCGATGCTGATGGTGTTGTTGTAGGCGGTCTCGGTCAGGCCGCCCAGCAGGTTGCTTAAGAAGGCTTCGGGAGCGTCCAGCTCCCGGCCCAGGGTCTCGTCGATGATGTGCAGCTCCTTCTTGTCCTTGCGGAACGTCCGCTCGATCCGGTAGACGTGTTCGTCCTGCTTAAGACGCAGGGCTCCTTCGTAGGTGCCGCTGTTCTCCCAGGGCTCATACTGGCTGTACAGGTCCTTCCTGGCGGCCTTGCCACGCTGGGGCTTTAGGCCGAAGAGCATGCACCGGATGAAGGTATGGATCGTGGACTTGCCGGCCTCGTTCCTGCCGTATATCACATTGATCCCGTCTGTAAATGAAATGCTGCGGTCATGGAATTTTCCGAATCCTTTTATCTGAAGTTCCAGAAATGTCATGGATTAACTCCTTTCGTCCGTTGTGCGCAGCAGTGCGTTGATGCCGTAGTACAGCGCCTTCTTCTCTACCGGGCTCGGATCCGGCTTATCGAAGGCCCGGATGTAGAAGCCGATCATATCGCCGGGGTGCTCGGCGAACAGAGCGCTGAAATCGTACTGGGGCTCCGACTCATCCGTGATCTCGACGATCCGAAACCGGGAGGTCAGGTTGTCGAAATCAAACTCGATATCCGGATCCCTCATGCCGCGGATCCGGAACCGGAAGATATTCTGGGGTCCGCGTTTGCGGATCTCCTGGGTGATCTTAAGCTCCAGCTCCGCGTTCGTCGTATGCGTCGTGATGTTGACGATCAGGGGAATGTACTGGGCGCGGCACAGCCTGACGAATTCCAGGGAATCCACCTGCCGGGTCACCTGGCTGACGCTGCCGAGAAACACGCCGTGGGGGCCTGTCTCCGTGTGGTCAAGGGGCTCCGGCGAGCCGGGGAATGCGGCCTTCTTCTCCGCGATCACCTCCGGCTTGTGGATATGGCCCAGGGCGATGTAGGAATAATTGGACGCGGCCAGGACGCTTCTGTCCAGAGGCAGGTGCGACGCGTCGCCGCCGTGAAGCATCAGGATATGGACGCGGCCGTCAAAGGGTACCTGGAACCGGTCCGCCGGCAGGCTCTCGCGGATCTCCGGCGTATGGTAGCTGAAGCCGTGGACCTCCACGTTGCAGTCCGGAAAGTAGACGCTTTCCATCTCCTCGTCCATCAGAAAGGTGACGTTGGGGGCCCAGTTAAAGCTCAGTACCGCCGAATTGGGGCGGATCCGGTCGTGGTTCCCGGCGATCAGGACCACATGGACAGAGGGGATCGTCGAGAAGAGGTAGTTGATCTCCTTCAGATCCTTCTGAAGCGGCTGACGGTGAAACAGGTCGCCGGAGATGAACAGAAAATCCACCTCCCGCGCCCGCGCCAGGTCGATGATCTGTGAAAAGGTGTCCCTGACAGCCTGGGTCCGCTCTTTGCACCAGGGCTTGTCGCCGTCCGGCGTCATGCCCCAGTGGATGTCGGCGGTGTGAAGGAATTTCATACTTGATGGCCTCCCATTTCTTGTGTGTACAGGTCCGTAAAGCGGCGCCTTCGGAACCGCTTACAGGTCGCAGTTGTTGACGGTTCTCGGGAAGGGGATCACGTCGCGGATGTTGCCCATGCCGGTCAGGTACATGACGCAGCGCTCAAAGCCCAGTCCGAACCCGGCGTGGCGGGTGGAACCGTACCGGCGGAGATCCAGATAGAACCGGTAGTCCTCCTCCTTAAGCCCCAGCTCCTGCATCCGCTTCAGCAGCTTGTCGTAATCGTCCTCACGCTGGCTGCCGCCGATGATCTCGCCGATGCCCGGAACCAGGCAGTCCATGGCGGCCACGGTCCGGTTGTCGTCGTTCATCTTCATATAGAACGCCTTGATCTCCTTCGGATAGTCGGTGACAAACACGGGACGCCTGAAGATCTGCTCGGTCAGGTACCGCTCGTGCTCCGTCTGCAGATCGCATCCCCAGAATACCTTATAGTCGAAATTGTCGTTATTCTTCTCCAGAAGCTCGATGGCCTCGGTATAGGTCACGTGGCCGAAATCGGAGTTCACCACGCCGCAAAGCCGGTCAAGGAGACCCTTGTCCACGAACTGGTTGAAGAAATTCATCTCCTCCGGGGCGTTCTCCAGCACATAATTGATGATATATTTGAGCATGCTCTCGGCCAGGGCCATATTGTCCGTAAGGTCGGCGAAGGCGATCTCCGGCTCGATCATCCAGAACTCCGCCGCGTGCCGCGTCGTGTTGGAATTCTCGGCGCGGAAGGTGGGCCCGAAGGTATAGATGTTGCGGAACGCCATGGCGTAGGTCTCGCCGTTCAGCTGTCCGCTGACGGTAAGACTGGTGCGCTTGCCGAAGAAATCCCGGGTATAGTCCACGGCTCCGTCTTCGGTCCGGGGAAGGTCGTCCGGATCCAGGGTCGTCACCTGGAACATCTCGCCGGCGCCCTCGCAGTCGCTGGCGGTGATGAGCGGCGTGTGGACATAGACGAAATCCCGCTCCTGGAAGAACTTATGGATCGCGTAGGCGATCAGGGAGCGGACACGGAACACGGCCTGGA
This sequence comes from uncultured Lachnospiraceae bacterium, assembly GCA_947624815.1. GTDB lineage: Bacteria > Bacillota > Clostridia > Lachnospirales > Lachnospiraceae > UBA3402. The sequence goes on from CANQME010000029.1 coordinate 21,486, forward strand.
ATGTATTCGTCCTGGGACGCAGATGGGAAATGGTCCGCAGATATTCGAAGCTGTGGCGCTTCTTCTGAAGCGGGTAGTCCGGGGCCGACGTGCCCTCCACGGCGATCTCCGCGGCCTGGATCTCAAACGGCTGCTTCGCGTCCGGCGTCGCCACCAGGGTGCCGGTCGCGATGATGGCCGCGCCAACGTTCAGCCTGCGGATCTCTTCGAAGTTCGGCATCGTATCGTGGAACACTACCTGCAGCGTCTCGAAATACGAACCGTCGCTGACGACGATAAAGCCGAACGCCTTCGAGTCGCGGATACTGCGCACCCAGCCGCCGACTGAGATCTCCCTGTCAAAATAGGCTTCACGATTGCGATATAGTTCTCTTACAGTAACCAGATTCATATAAAACGGTCTCCTTTGAAAATAATAAAATCATTATACTTTATTTTTCTATATGATTCAAGGGCTTCCGGGGGGAAAGTTGGTCGTCGCGAAAGCTTTAAGGCAGTTGAAAAATAGCAAAATGATACATAAAAAGTCGAATCTTGCATGGTTTGAAAAGAAATTTCTTTATTATTTTATTCACTATTCAAAAATATTGTGATATACTGTTCATATATGCGGTGAAACATGCCCTTTCGCGCATATGCGCGGAATAAGGGATCATTAAGAACAGCAAGAAGGTGAGTATTCATTGGTTAAGAAAGAGATGATCGCAATGCTGCTGGCCGGCGGCCAGGGGAGCCGTCTGGGCGTCCTCACCCAGAAGGTGGCCAAGCCTGCAGTATCATTCGGGGGGAAATACCGCATCATCGATTTTCCGCTCAGCAACTGCATCAATTCCGGCGTGGATACGGTAGGCGTGCTGACACAGTACCAGCCGCTTCGGCTCAATTCCCACATCGGGATCGGAATCCCCTGGGATCTGGACCGGAACGTGGGCGGCGTCACGATCCTTCCGCCGTATGAGAAAAGCATGGGCAGCGACTGGTATACCGGAACGGCCAATGCGATTTTCCAGAATCTGGAATATATGGAGAGCTATCATCCGGAGTACGTGCTGATCCTGTCCGGCGACCACATCTACAAGATGGATTACGAGGTTATGCTCAATTACCACAAGGCTAACAACGCGGACGTGACCATCGCGGCCATGCCGGTTCCGCTGGAGGAGGCCAGCCGGTTCGGCGTCCTGATCACGGACGATACCAACCGCATCGTGGATTTCGAGGAGAAGCCGGCGCATCCCAGGAGCAATCTGGCGTCGATGGGCATCTACATTTTCACCTGGAAGGCGCTGAGGGAGGCGCTGATCGCGCTTCGGGACGTACCGGGCTGCGATTTCGGCAAGCATATCATCCCCTACTGCCACGGGAAGGAGCAGAGGATATTTGCCTATGAGTACAACGGCTACTGGAAGGACGTAGGCACGCTGAGCTCCTACTGGGAAGCCAATATGGAGCTGATCGACATTATTCCCGAGTTCAATCTCTATGAGGAATACTGGAAGATCTATACGAAGAGCGACATTATTCCGCCCCAGTTTATCGCCGACACCGCCCGTGTGGAACGCAGCATCATCGGCGAGGGAACCGAGGTCTACGGCGAGGTCCGCAACTCCGTTATCGGAGCCGGCGTCGTCATCGGCAGGGGAGCGGTAGTACGGGATTCCATCGTCATGCGGGGAGCCGTCATCGGCGAGGAAGCCGTCATCGACAAGGCCATCGTGGCCGAGGACGTGCGCGTGGGCAGCCGCGCCCGGGTTGGCGTCGGGGAATACGCGCCGAATACATACGATCCGAAGGTCTATCAGTCCGATCTCGCCACGATCGGGGAACGTAGCGTGATCCCGGACGGCGTGAGAATCGGCCGCAATACCGCCGTTTCCGGCGAGACCGTCCCGGAGGATTATCCGGACGGCGAGCTTAAGAGCGGCGAATCCATCATGAAGGCAGGTGGTCTGCGATGAGGGCGATCGGTATTGTACTGGCAGGCGGCAACAACAAGCGGATGCGGGAACTGTCCAACAAGCGGGCCATCGCGGCGATGCCCATTGCCGGCAGCTACCGGAGCGTGGATTTCGTCTTAAGCAACATGACCAATTCCCACATTTCCAAGGTGGCGGTGTTTACGCAGTTTAATTCCCGTTCGCTGAACGAGCACCTGAATTCTTCCAAATGGTGGGACTTCGGGCGCAAGCAGGGCGGACTGTACCTGTTCACCCCGACCATTACCACGGAGCACAACGACTGGTACCGGGGAACGGCGGACGCGCTTTACCAGAACCTGGATTTTCTGAAGAGCAGCCATGAGCCCTATGTGGTCATGGCGGCGGGCGACGGGATCTACAAGCTGGATTACAATAAAGTCCTGGAGTACCATGTAGAGAAGAAGGCGGACATTACCATCGTCTGCAAGACGATGCCGGCCGGCGAGGATGTGACCCGGTTCGGCGTGGTGAAGGTGGCGGACGACGGACGGATCCTGGATTTCCAGGAGAAGCCCATGGTCGCCGACTCCAACACCGTTTCCTGCGGTATCTACGTGATCCGGCGGCGTCAGCTGATCGAGCTGATCGAGCGGGCCGCCCAGGAAGACCGTTTTGATTTTGTCAAGGATATCCTGGTCCGCTATAAGAACATGAAGCGGATCTATGCCTATGAGCTGGATACCTACTGGAGCAATATCGCATCCGTTGAGTCCTATTACAGGACCAATATGGATTTCCTGAAGCCGGAAGTGAGAAACTACTTCTTCCGGGAATATCCGGAGATCTACTCCAAGGTTGGAGACATGCCTCCCGCCAAGTATAATCCCGGCGCGGTGGTGAAGAACAGCCTGGTATCCAGCGGCAGCATTATCAATGGCGTTGTGGAGAACTCCATTCTGTTCCGGCAGGCGTACATCGGTAATAACTGCGTGATTAAGAATTCCATCATTCTCAATGATGTATATATTGACGACAATTCGGTTATTGAGAACTGTATCGTAGAAAGCCGTGATACGATACGGGCCAACACGACGTATATCGGTTCGCCCGGCGACGTGAAGATCGTCGTCGAGCAGAACGCCAGGTATTCCCTGTAGGTTGATGGAAGGGGGCGTACGCCTTGCTTCGCCCTACCCGTGCCGTACTATGCGCAGGCGGGAATTCAGATGAAGACAGAGAGGAGTACAGTATGCAGATCACAGACGTAAGGGTCAGGAAAATCGACAAAGAAGGTAAGATGAAAGCGATCGTTTCCATAACCCTTGATAACGAGTTTGTCATTCACGACATCAAAGTTATCGAAGGGGAACGCGGACTCTTCATCGCGATGCCCAGCCGCAAGACGGCCGAGGGCGAATATCGCGACATCGCTCATCCGATCAATTCCGAGACCAGGGATATGATTCAGCGTGTGATTCTGGATAGGTATGAGACTACAGAGGCAGGCAGCGACGGTATATTCGGAAGCACAGAGTAATGACGGCCGGGCGTAGGCGGTTCGGACGTCTGCTACGCAGGAAGCGCAGCGAGATTCGCGTTTCCCGCTATAGGTAAGAAGCGAGAAAATAGCGGAAACATAAGCGGCGGCAAGCCGCATAGGCATCCATAGAAGAGGCAGAATGAAACCAAGACGGCCACGAACCTGGGAGACGGCTTTCACCAGGGGAGTGGCCGGCAGGAAAGAAATCAGCGGGAAACGCTTATTTTTTTAGACCTGGAGCGAAACTTTATTTCATTTCAATGCAAAAAGGAGGGAACTAATGAAAATTCTGGCGTGTGTGAAGCAGGTGCCGGGAACCAACCGGGTGGAGATCGACCCGGTTACCGGCGTGCTTAAGCGTGACGGGGTCAGCAGCAAGCTGAATCCCTACGACCTCTACAGCCTGGAGACCGGATTTCAGCTGGCGGAGCAGTACGGAGGCGAGGTGTACACGCTGACCATGGGACCGGATCAGGCGAAGACGGCGATCCGGGAGACCCTGGCGATGGGCGCGTCCGGAGGCACGGTGATCAGCGACCGGCGGTTCGCCGGCGCGGATGTGCTGGCCACCAGCTATACGCTGGCCCAGGGCGTGAAAAGAGCGGGGGAGTTTGACCTGATCCTCTGCGGCAAGCAGACCACTGACGGCGATACGGCGCAGGTAGGGCCGGAGCTGGCGGAGCATCTGGGGATCCCGCATGTGACGAACGTGCTGGAGGTGCGGCCTGCAAAACGGGAGGAAGACGGCGATATGCAGCAGAAAGAGCAGGACGCGCGCGTAAGCGGAACGGAGGGAGCGTCCGGTGCAGACGAAAAAGGGCCGGACGGCGCCGGGAATGGGCCGGGAGCCGGCCGCAGACTGTGGGTCCGGGCCCTGCGCGACGGCCTGATCGTGGAGCAGCTGGTCACGACGCCGTGTCTTCTGTGTATGGAGGACGGCGTGAATACGCCGCGGCTGCCGTCGTTTCGCCGTCAGAAGGCGATCACGGAGGAGCAGATCGGCGTTATGAATCTCGACGACATGGAAGACAGGAACGAGAAGGCATACGGCCTGTCCGGCTCCCCGACCCAGGTCGTGCGGATGTTTCCCCCGCAGAAGAGGGACGGCAAGGAGCTTTGGAACGGTACGGAGGAGGAGTCGGCGGAGCGCATCTTTGAGCTGCTTCGTGAACGGAAGATGATATAGGGAAAGAGGGTGAGGGTATGGCAGGCTTATATATTGATCAGGAGAAGCTGACGCCGGAGCTGGCCGCGCGTCTTTCGGAGCTTTGTCCCTTCGGGGCGCTTAAGGCGGACGGCGCCAGGCTGAGCGTGGAAGCCGGCTGCCGGATGTGCCGGTTATGTGTAAAGAAAAGCGGCGGGGTGATCGTGGAACAGAAGGATGACCGCCCCGCAATCGATAAAAAGGAGTGGCGGGGGATCGCGGTTCTGGCCGATTATTCCCACGGAAAGCTGCACCCGGTCACGCTGGAGCTTCTGGGGAAGGCCAGGGAGCTGGCGAAGGTCACCGGCCATCCGGTGTACGCAGTACTGATGGGCCATGGGACGGAGCAGGCGGCGAAGACCGTGGCCGCGGGCGGCGCGGATCAGGTGTTCGTGTACGATTCGCCTGAGTTGGCGGAATTTGCGGTCGAGCCCTATGCGGACGCGTTCTCGGATTTTATCCGGAAGGTGAAGCCGTCCTCCGTACTGGTGGGCGCCACGAATCTGGGCCGGTCCCTGGCGCCGCGGGTGGCGGCGAGGTTCCGCACGGGACTGACGGCAGACTGCACGGCCCTGGAGATGAAGGAGAATACGGATCTGGTGCAGATCCGTCCGGCCTTTGGAGGCAATGTCATGGCGCAGATCATTACGCCGAACCACCGGCCCCAGTTCTGCACGGTCCGGTATAAGATCTTTTCGGCATGCGAGTGCCCGCCTGAACCGGGCAGGATCGTACCGATGACGATGCCGGAGGCTTTAAGACCATATGGGATCGAGATCCGGAAGGTGACCGCCATGCCGGCGGAGGTGGATATCTCCGAGGCGGACGTACTGGTGGCGGTGGGCCGCGGCGTGAAAAACGAGGAGGATATGGCGCTGGCGGCGAGGCTGGCAGAGCTTCTGGGCGGGCAGATGGCATGCAGCAGACCCCTGGTGGAAGCCGGGATCTTCGACGCGAAGCATCAGATCGGCCTGTCGGGACGGACCGTGAAGCCGAAGCTTCTGGTTACGCTCGGGATCTCCGGCGCGGTGCAGTTTGCGGCCGGGATCCAGGGCGCCGAATGCGTCGTGGCGGTGAACAGCGACCCGCACGCGCCGATCTTCGATTCGGCGCATTACAGCGTGGTGGGCGATCTGTCGAAGGTGCTGGCGGAGCTGGTGAGAAGGCTGGAGGCGGAACGCGGCGGCGAGGGTTCGGACGAGCGGGAAGCAGAATGCGGCGGCGAGGGTTCGGACGAACGGGAAGCGGACCGTGCGGCCGCCGGCCGGAAGCCGGACGCGGGGGCGGAAGGTAACGGCCGGGCAGCAGGAAGAGAGGAGGCGGACCATGTATCATAATATAGAAGAAAGAGATATCCGCGCGCTGCGCGATATCGCTCCGGGCCGTGTCCTGGCGGGCGCGGAGATCGGAGGGGACTACGGTCACGACGAGCTGGGAGGCATTTCCAGGATGCCGGATGTTCTGGTGAAGGTCCTGACCACGGAGGAGGTCTCTGCGGTCATGGCTTATGCCTATGCGAACGATATCCCGGTGACGGTCCGTGGCGCGGGAACGGGCCTGGTAGGCGGATGCATCGCCGTGGAAGGCGGCATTCTTCTGGAGACGACGGCCATGAACCGGATCCTGGAGCTGGATGAGGACAATCTGACGCTGACCGTCCAGCCGGGCGTTCTCCTTATGGATCTGGCGGCCTATGTGGAGGAGCGGGACTATTTCTACCCGCCGGATCCGGGCGAGAAGACGGCTACCATCGGCGGCAATATCAGCACCAACGCCGGCGGCATGCGCGCGGTCAAGTACGGCGTTACCCGCGATTATGTCCGCGGGCTGACGGTGGTGCTGCCGGACGGCGGGATCGTGAAGCTGGGCGGCAAGGTGGTAAAGAACAGCTCCGGTTACGCGCTGAAGGATCTGATGATCGGAAGCGAGGGAACCCTGGGCGTAATCACGGAGGCGATCCTGAAGCTTCTTCCGCTGCCGGCCCTAAGCGTCAGCCTGCTGGCTCCGTTTGAGACCATGGAGAGCGCGATCGAAGCGGTGCCGGCCATCATCCGCTCCAAGGCGGTGCCGACGGCCATCGAGTACCTGTCCCGGGAGACCATCCTGTTTGCGGAGGAATATCTGGGGAAGCAGTTCCCGGACAAATCAAGCGACGCCTATCTGCTTCTGACCGTAGACGGAAGCTCGCGGGCCGCCGTGGACGGCGAGACCGAAAGCCTGGCGGAGCTGTGCCTGAGCCTTGGGGCGAAGGACGTCTACATCGTGGATACCGAGGAGCGCAAAAGCAGCGTCTGGACGGCCCGCGGCGCGTTTCTGGAAGCAATCAAGGCGTCTACGACGGAAATGGACGAATGCGATGTGGTCGTTCCCCGCAGCCGTGTGGCGGAGTTTATCCGCTATACGAAGCAGGTGGCAGAGGAGACGGGGCTGCGCCTGCCCGGCTTCGGCCACGCCGGCGACGGAAACCTTCATATCTATCTGTGCCGCGACGAACTGGAGAAGGAGGAATTCGAGGCCCGGCTTGCGAAGGCGTTCGATCTCCTCTACGGGCGCGCGGCCGGGATGGGCGGCCTGGTCTCGGGAGAGCACGGCATCGGCTGGGCCAAGAAGGGCTATCTGGCGCGGCAGAGCGGCGACCGACTGATCGGCCTGATGTCGGGGATCAAGACGGTATTCGATCCGAAAAACATTCTGAATCCCGGCAAGGTGTGCCGGTAACGGGCCCGGATCACCCGTTTTCGTGCTTTCGCGAAAAAGATTTGCTTGACAACCTGCCAGAATCTGTTATAATGGGAAGGCGCGCGAAAGCACGTTATTTGTTGTTGCGCGCAAAAGCTGACATACAGCAACCACAGACACAATATCACAGGAGGTGAAATGAATGCCAACATTCAACCAGTTAGTGAGAAAGGGAAGACAGACTTCCGTCAAGAAGTCTACGGCGCCGGCGCTGCAGAAGAGCTATAACTCCCTGCAGAAGAAGTCTACGGATCTTTCCTCTCCGCAGAAGAGAGGCGTGTGCACGTCCGTTAAGACCGCTACGCCGAAGAAGCCGAATTCTGCTCTGCGGAAGATCGCCCGTGTACGTCTTTCCAACGGGATCGAGGTTACCAGCTACATCCCCGGCGAGGGCCACAACCTTCAGGAGCACAGCGTTGTCCTGATCCGCGGCGGCCGTGTCAAGGATCTGCCCGGTACCCGTTACCACATCATCAGAGGTACTCTGGATACCGCAGGTGTGGCAAACCGCAAGCAGGCCCGCTCCAAGTACGGCGCGAAGAGGCCGAAGGCGAAGAAGTAAACATCTGCGAAGCAGATGCGCTGCGTAAGCGAAGCGCAGCAAAGTCCGCGCTTCCGTCTGATACAGATGGAGGCAGGAGCTTAAGCAACTGTGTACCACAATATGTTATAAAGTGTAAGTTATCCCGGATTCGTGATATTGTACCTGTTGGTTGCAGGGAATAATAGATACTGACCGGGCATGGACACATTTTATGCCACAGCGCACGGCGGAGCATCTGGCGCCGCGTGCGGGGATATGTGAGTACCGATGAATTAACGTATTAGTTAAGGAGGGAAGTAACGTGCCACGTAAAGGACATACTCAGAAGAGAGATGTATTGGCAGACCCGATCTACAATAATAAGGTAGTGACGAAGCTGATCAACAACATCATGTTGGACGGCAAGAAGGGTGTTGCCCAGAAGATCGTATACCATGCCTTTGACCGTGTGGCTGAGAAGACCGGCAAGGATGCTCTTGAGGTATTCGAGGAAGCGATGAATAACATCATGCCGGTACTGGAAGTCAAGGCGAAGCGTGTCGGCGGCGCTACCTATCAGGTTCCGCTGGAGGTGAAGCCTGAGAGACGGCAGGCGCTGGCACTCCGCTGGCTGACCACATTCTCCCGTAAGAGGGGCGAGAAGACCCAGGAGGAGAGACTGGCCAACGAGATTATGGATGCAGCGAACAACACAGGCGCTTCTGTGAAGAGAAAAGAAGATATGCACAAGATGGCAGAGGCGAACAAGGCGTTTGCGCATTACAGGTTCTAATGGTTTAGGAGGAATTACAATTGGCTGGAAGAGAATATCCGTTAGAGCGGACCAGGAATATCGGAATCATGGCCCATATCGATGCGGGTAAGACCACATTGACGGAACGAATTTTGTACTACACAGGAGTGAACTATAAGATCGGTGACACTCACGAGGGTACGGCTACCATGGACTGGATGGAGCAGGAACAGGAGAGGGGTATCACGATCACTTCCGCCGCTACCACCTGCCACTGGACGCTGCAGGAGAACGGGAAGCCGAAGCCCGGCGCCCTTGAGCACCGGATCAACATTATCGACACTCCCGGACACGTTGATTTTACCGTTGAGGTAGAGCGCTCCCTGCGTGTGCTGGACGGCGCGGTAGGCGTCTTCTGCGCGAAGGGCGGCGTGGAGCCCCAGTCGGAGAACGTATGGCGTCAGGCCGACACCTATAACGTTCCCCGTATGGCGTTCATCAACAAGATGGACATCATGGGCGCCAACTTCTACGGAGCTGTGGAGCAGATTCGCACCAGACTGGGCAAGAACGCCATCTGTCTGCAGCTGCCGATCGGCAAGGAAGAGGATTTTAAGGGAATCATCGATCTGTTTGAGATGCAGGCCTACATCTATAACGATGATAAGGGCGAGGACATCACCATCACGGAGATCCCCGACGATATGAAGGACGATGCGGAGCTTTACCGCACCGAGATGATCGAGAAGATCTGCGAGCTGGACGACGATCTGATGATGCAGTACCTGGAAGGCGAAGAGCCTTCGACCGAGGATCTGAAAGCGGTTCTTCGGAAGGCCACCTGCGAGTGCACCGCGATTCCGGTGTGCTGCGGTTCCGCTTACCGGAACAAGGGCGTACAGAAGATGCTGGACGCGGTGCTCGAGTATATGCCCGCCCCGACGGACATCCCGTCGATCAAGGGCGTGGATATGGAAGGCAATGAGGTCGAGAGACATTCCTCTGACGAGGAGCCGTTCTCCGCTCTGGCGTTCAAGATCATGACGGACCCGTTCGTCGGCAAGCTGGCGTTCTTCCGCGTATATTCCGGCACCATGAACGCCGGTTCCTATGTGCTGAACGCGACGAAGGGCAAGAAGGAGCGCGTCGGCCGTATCCTTCAGATGCATGCCAACAAGCGGCAGGAGCTGGATAAGGTATATTCCGGCGACATCGCCGCTGCGGTAGGCTTTAAGATCACGACGACCGGCGACACGATCTGCGACGAGCAGAATCCGGTGATCCTGGAGTCCATGGAGTTCCCGGAGCCGGTTATCGACATCGCCATCGAGCCGAAGACCAAGGCCGGCCAGGGCAAGATGGGCGAGGCGCTGGCGAAGCTGGCGGAAGAGGACCCGACGTTCCGCACCTCCACCAATCCGGAAACCGGTCAGACCATCATTTCTGGTATGGGCGAGCTGCATCTGGAGATCATCGTCGACCGTCTGCTGCGTGAGTTCCATGTGGAGGCCAATGTAGGCGCTCCCCAGGTCGCATATAAAGAGACGTTTACCAAGGCCGTTGAGGTGGACAGCAAGTACGCCAGACAGTCCGGCGGCCGCGGACAGTACGGACACTGTAAGGTACGGTTCGAGCCGATGGACGCCAACGCGGAGGAGACCTTCAAGTTCGATTCCGAGGTCGTCGGCGGCGCCATCCCGAAGGAATATATCCCGGCGGTCGGCGAGGGCATCGAGGAAGCGGCCAAGTCCGGTATTCTGGGAGGCTTCCCGGTACTGGGCGTTCACGCGACCGTATTCGACGGTTCCTATCATGAGGTGGACTCCAGCGAGATGGCGTTCCACATCGCCGGTTCCATGGCGTTCAAGGACGCGATGCAGAAGGCCGGATGCGTGCTGATGGAGCCGATCATGAAGGTGGAAGTGACCATGCCGGAGGAATATATGGGCGACGTGATCGGGGACATCAACTCCCGCCGCGGCCGTATCGAGGGCATGGAGGATATCGGCGGCGGCAAGATGATCAAGGCGTATGTGCCGCTGGCAGAGATGTTCGGATACTCCACCGATCTCCGTTCCGCTACCCAGGGACGCGGCAATTTCTCCATGTTCTTTGAGCGGTATGAGCAGGTGCCGAAGTCGGTGCAGGAGAAGATCATCACGGAGAAGAAGGGCAGATAAACCCTGCGGAATCACGATTTTTGTTTCAGAATAGGCTTGAAAAACCTGTTAATATAGCATATAATAGGTTCTAGCCTGTATCAAAGTTATGGCGTCAGACGGCGCCGGCAATAGGAAGCCCGGAAGGGGTTAATAAAGGAGGACTTTAGAAAATGGCAAAAGCAAAATTTGAGAGAACCAAGCCGCATTGCAACATCGGCACCATCGGCCACGTAGACCATGGCAAGACGACTCTGACTGCCGCTATTACCAAGACGCTGCATGACAGGAACGGTACCGGCGAGTATGTAGAGTTCGACAAGATCGACAAGGCTCCGGAAGAGAGAGAGCGTGGAATTACCATTTCTACCGCTCATGTAGAGTATGAGACCGCGAAGAGACATTACGCTCATGTTGACTGCCCAGGACATGCCGACTACGTTAAGAACATGATCACCGGCGCAGCTCAGATGGACGGCGCGATCCTGGTTGTTGCCGCTACCGACGGCGTTATGGCTCAGACCAGAGAGCACATCCTTCTGTCCCGTCAGGTAGGCGTGCCCTATATCGTTGTTTTCATGAACAAGTGCGACATGGTCGACGATCCCGAGCTGCTTGAGCTGGTCGACATGGAGATCCGCGACCTGCTGAACGAGTATGAGTTCCCGGGCGACGACACGCCGATCATCCAGGGTTCCGCTCTGAAGGCCCTTGAGGATACCTCCAGCGAGTGGGGCGACAAGATCCTTGAGCTGATGGATGCTGTTGACAGCTGGGTTCCGGATCCGCAGCGTGAGACCGACAAGCCGTTCCTTATGCCTGTCGAGGACGTATTCACGATCAC
>CANQME010000030.1 GCA_947624815.1 uncultured Lachnospiraceae bacterium
GAATCATTCTTCTTTCATAGAATAGTCCCATTTTATGACACCAGCAGCGGTCTGCAAATTCAACAGAATCCTATATTGTGTTGAACTCAGACGCTAAGGCACGGCAGGCACTGTATTTAGTGCCGGCCGAATCTACACAAAACCGGGACGGGAGATCGCGAGCCTGAGGTTGCATTTCCCGGAAGGGGTTATATCGACGGCAGGAATGTCATGCAGTCTGGCGCGCTCGGCGGCAGAGGGGCGAAGCATATGCTCGCTTACGGATCCGCGGAGCAGGCCGGAGTGGCGGAGCCATGCACATTACCGGGCTTCTCTGGGAAGGCCGGGATGGCGAAGCCATACTTTGTTGCAAACCATGCAGATCCTGCGGCTTACCGCCCCTACCGAATCCGACCCGGAAGAATGGAGGAAACCCTGTGAACTGGTATGTACTTCAGACGATGACCGGCGAGGAGGAAAAGCTGGTGACGATGGTCCGAAGGATGCTTCCCACTGCGGTATACGGAGACTGCTTCGTACTGTATTACGAACAGCTCTGGAGGCGGCATGAAGGGGCCTTCGTCCATGTGGCGAGAGCATTTCCGGGCTATGTCTTTATCACGGCGGAGAAGCCGGACGCACTCTTCTTTGAGCTGAAGCGGGTGCCGGCCATGTCGAAGATGATGGCAGGAGACAATCTGGCAGGGGACAATCTGTATTTTTTAGCAGTAGAGCCGGAGGAAGCGGCGTTCCTTGGCCGGATCATGAATGAAAAGCATGTGATCGGGCTTTCCTACCTGGCGACCGACGGCCACGGCCATGTCCGCCAGACGGCGGGACCGCTGAAGACATGCCTGCAGCAGGTCGTCCGATATAACTATAGAAAGCGCAGCGCCGTCATCCGGCTGAGCCTTGCCGGGTGCGAGAAGCAGATCCCTCTGGGGATCATTCTGCCGGAGGATATTCGCCGGCAGCTGCGGTACGGCAAGGTGGAGGCGCCGATTGCGATGCCGGAGAGATACCAGTTCCAGACCGGCGTATATGAGATATCGTCGGACGGCTGCCAGAGCGGAACGGATAAGCGACGGTCTCAATCAGGCAGCCAGGAAGCGCCTGCAGAGGGGAACGGAGAGTTCCTGCCCGGCGATATCGTAACGGTGATCAACGGCGATCTGGCCGGTATGACCGGAACGGTCAGTAAGATGAAGAAACATACGGTGAAGCTGAACATCCATTTCCTGGGCCAGCAGTTGGATATCGAGGTAGGGGCCGGGGAAGTGCAGAAGCTGTAAAGGCGAAAGTTGAAAGCCGACGGGAAGGCGCGGGGAGCGAGTGTGCGTCCGGCCGGACAGATCCGCAGAGAGGAGGGAACGGTATGCTCTGGTACATGTTAAAAACCTGGACAGGTCGGGAAGAAGAGCTGATCCGCGAGATTCGCCGGACGGTACCGCCGGGGATGTACCATGAATGCTTCCTTATCCGCGTGGAGCGGATCTGGCGAAAACAGCAGCATAACGTTCTTCATACGGAATTGCTGTTCCCCGGATGCGTGTTCATCACCTGCCGGCAGACAGAACCGCTGCTTCGAAGACTGGAAATGGTCCCGGCCATGTCGCGCATGATCGCTTTGGGAGGAATGAATCTGCTGCCGCTGATGAAAACGGATGCAGAATTCCTGGAGCAGATATCCGGGGAGGATCATTTGGTACGGCTTTCCCGTGTTGAGAAGGAAGCTGATGGGACGGTGATGAAGGTCAGCGGACCGTTGGAAGCTTTTGGCGGGGATGTGGAGAGGTATCAGTTCAAGAAGCGGTATGCGATCGCACGGCATAGGTTCCTGGGGGAAGATATGAGCTTCAGTCTGGGGATTCTGTTGGAGGAAGATATTGAGAACAGGGTGCTCTATGAAGGGCTTGGAGTGAGTGCGGAAGAGCCGATGAGGGCGATTGGGTAGATGAGGTCAGAAAATTGAATTGATCATTCTTCAGGATTTGTTCAGATAATAAGTTTTACAGGAGAAAAAGAGCTTTGACAGACATAAAACATGATCTGGGACTAAGGGCCATGAAGGTGCTGAATGTAGCACTTATCACGGCCTCTTTTGCTGTATGTTGGTATTTATATTATGCACCTAGGACATATTCTCCGTTCTTTAACAGAGGAAACTGGGCTATGATCGCGTTATTCGCGCTGATCTACATAACATACTGTAAAGTCTATGACGCCCTGATTATCTCGATCAACCAGGCGTCAGAGGTGATTTACAGCCAGGCTTTAGCTGCCGGGATTTCGGATGTCATCCTGTACGTGGTCATCTTTCTTCTGACGAAGCATATTCCACATCCGGCGCCGCTTTTTCTGACTTTTTTCTTCCAGATTATCCTAGCAGGGATATGGACTGGAATAGCGAGAGTCTGGTATTTCGCGGTGTTCCCGCCGAAAAGGACTGCTGTGATCTATGACAAGAGACCGGGACTGGAAACATTAGTTAGTGAATATGGTCTCTGGAAAAAGTTTGATATCCAGGTGACTGTGAGCGTGGAAGAGTATCTGAAAAAACCTGCGGTACTGGATGGAGCGAAAGTAGTATTCTTAAGCGGCATCCACAGCCATGAACGGAATATTATCCTGAAGAGGTGTATTCGGGATGGCATAGAGATCTATGTAATACCTCGAATCGGCGATACGATTATGAGCGGGGCGAAGCAGATGCATATGTTGCATCTTCCAATCCTGAATGTGGAGTGGCAGAACCCGCCAGCGGAATATCTGATCGTGAAGAGGATACTGGATATCGTATTCGCAGGAATCGCGTTGGTGATTGCATCTCCGTTCATGATTATTACGGCCATTGCCATCAAGATGACGGATGGCGGGCCTGTGTTCTATAAACAGAAGCGGCTTACCAAGAATGGACAGGAGTTTTATGTAATGAAGTTCCGGTCCATGAGAGTGGACGCGGAGAAGGACGGAATCGCCAGGCTATCAGCTGGGGACAATGATGACAGAATCACATCTGTAGGGCGTGTCATCCGTAAGTGCCGGATTGACGAACTGCCACAGCTTTTTAATATCTTGGAAGGATCGATGACGATTGTTGGGCCGCGGCCGGAAAGGCCGGAGATTGCGGCACAGTATATGGATGAACTGCCGGAGTTTGTGTTGCGTCTGAAAGGGAAGGCGGGGCTGACCGGATACGCGCAGGTATATGGAAAGTACAATACGGAGCCGTATGATAAGCTTCAGATGGATCTGATGTATCTGTCACATCCGAGTATTGTGGAAGATTTGCGGATTATGTTTACGACGGTGAAAATTTTGTTTATGCCAGAAAGTACAGAAGGAGTTGCAGTTGGACAGACGACGGCAACGAGGGAGTCTGGGTCACACTTAACTGCACGTCAAGAATGAGTTGGGAGATGCGTGAGGATATCTAAAATCAAGAACCGAATATGGAAAGTCCTTCTGTCCGCTACTTCTTGGAGGAGACGACATGAGCATTCGATATGACCATATAAGAGAATCTTCAGGTTAGTATACGACTTGATTATTCATGTTATTGAAAACAGTATATGGTTGGCGAGGAAGATGAAGTTGTTGTCGGAAATTAAATCGGAACTTTTTCATATTAGAAGAATGAATTGAGAGTAGGAAACCAAAATGGAAATATCGATAGCTATTGTGACTTACAATAATATGGCGACAATCAAGAAGTGCATTGAATCCATTTATAATTATTCTATGAAACCTGACATAAAGTTTTATATAATTGATAATGGATCAACAGATGGAACTAAAGAATGGATTAAAGAGAATTACCCGGATATTTGTCTTATTCAAAATATAAGAAATATTGGTTTTGGAAGAGCACATAATCAGATACTTCCATATATAACCAAAGGATACCATTTTATTATCAATCCAGATATTGAGATAAAAGAAGATGTGGTTAGTTCCCTCATTGATTATATGGAAAAAAACACAGAAGTACATATAGTTACTCCCGAGATTCGAAATCCGAATGGGAGCATACAGTATTTGCCTAAAAATGATCCCACAATTCGATACCTTATTATAAGTAAAATACCAGGATTTCACTATTTGCGAAAACAGTATACCAGACAGGAAGAAAATATGACAGATCCAACAGACATTGAATTCTGTACGGGCTGCTTTTTTTGTATCCGTAGCCAGACTTACAAAGCAGTAGGAGGATTTGATGAACGGTATTTTATGTATTTTGAGGATGCAGATTTATCAAGGGAGATACGAAAACGTGGCAATAGTATTGTGTATTATCCATTAACAAATGTTTATCATGTGTGGAAACGGGAGAATGTAAGAAGAATAAGGGGTATAAAGCGAGAAGTCAAATCTATGATTCAGTACTTTGATAAATGGGGATGGAGGTATTAAAAGTAAATGAATATACTGCATATATCGCCATATTTACCGTCACTTAATGCAAATCATGCTGGTGGAGTATGCATGGGTAAAAGTGTACAAACTTTGTCAGAAAAACACGACGTTACGGTTCTGTCATTTGTGATAACTGAACATGAAAAGAGGCTTTCAAAAGAATTAAAGGGGAATGTCGAATATCATGTTATAACGTTATCAAAACTGCAGAAAATATTCGATATTATAACGCATCCATGGTATCCTGCGTATTTTTCAGCACGAAGTTCTTTTAGATTCAAAAGGGAATTATTAAAACTTGTGAAGAAAAAGCATATTGAGGCTATTCATGCGGAATATGCTTCAATGGGACAATATATATGGATAAAACGAAGAATTCCTGGTATTCGTTATATTTTAACAGAACATGATTTCACGGAGCAATCCTATATTAGAAAAATTGAAAGAGAGAATCGTGGATGGAAAAGAATTATTCTTATGTGGCAGTTAAGGAAGATTCATTATTGGGAAAAGAAGTTTTGTGAAAAAGCGGATGTGGTTTTAACGCTTTGTGATAAGGATAAAGAATTGCTTAATAGAAATTATCAAATAAATGATTTAAGAGTATTGAATCCGTATTATGGTGTAACGCATCCAATAAGTATTGATGCAGAAATAGTAGCAAATAGTATTTGTTTTATTGGTCAGATGGGGCGTCGGGAAAATTATGAAGCTGCTTATCGATTGATTGAAATAGCAAAACAAGTTAAGGAAAAGATAAAAGACTTGCAAGTCTATATTATTGGGAATGAACCAAATGAATGTCTAATTAATATGACAAATGATTGGATACATGTGACAGGTTTTGTTGAAGATATAGATCAGGAAATTTCAAAATGCAGTTTAGGAGTATTTCCATTAAGCATGGGAGCTGGAATAAAATTAAAAGTACTCAGGTGTATGGCGCTTGGAATACCGGTGATTACAACAGATGTAGGAGCAGAAGGAATAGATGAAACAGGAACCTCACTAACTATTGCACAATCAGATGACGAATTTGTATATCAAATTGAAAAATTGTTACAAGGAGGCAAAGAATATAGCAACTGTGTTCAAAAAGGCCTGAAGTTAATTAATAGTAAATTCAACTGGAGTACTAGTAGAGATGTTCTTAACGTTCTTTATCAATAATTTCATCGTGTTATGAGTGAGTTAAGAACAGTTTTTTGACGGGTAAGGAGATAATAACTCAATGGCGGAATATCTTTACTTTATTATGACCTGTGTTTGTCATTTATTTGCTTTAATTAATAATTTAATATATTCAGATATAAACTCAATATATGTTCTTTTTGAATATAGCTTGGTAATGGTGGGATGTATCTTTATGTATTTGGTGTATATTTATACAAAAAAGGACAACTCAAGGTTATTAAAGCGATTTCATATTAATGTGAGATATAGATATTTTCATACTTTTGTTTTTATTTTGGCATTAGCAACGTTATTGTTTTATTTGCATACCGGAGTGGGAAGAGCTGAATCATATGTTCAAGCATCGTATTCACAATTATTTAGCGTATTGAATATTAACACTATAATTTGGATTTATTATTTTTTATGCAGAGAAAGGCATAAGAGCAACCTGTTTTGGATAAATATAGCCATTTACATATTATACAGATTACTCCAAGGTTGGTCTGCAATATTACTGGAAATCTTTTTCTTTGAATTGTATTTTTTATTAAAGAGACATGGGGTGGAGTATAAAAAGATAGGTGTAAAGAGAACTATTTTATGTATTATTTCGATAGGATTGATTATTATAGGAGGAGGAATTGTATATAGCTATGCTTCACCTATAAAGTATATGATTCGATATTTTGCACCACTCTCAGAAGTTCAATTCCTGAGTTGGGGAGAAGGTATTAGTCGTTTGACTAGCCGATTAACATATTTAGATAGTGCGGTAAAAACTAGTATTTACGGAGATAGGATTATTGAAATATATAAATCACAAGGAAATGATTTCATAGAGTTGTTATCAATTTTACGTCCTCTTGTGCCACGGAGTATAATGCCCAATAAAGAATTTCAAAATTTAGGTTCTTGTGTATATACAGGAATATCTGGTATAAAAAATATTAATATCTCAGATTCAAATGGTATAATAAATTATGCATACTTACTATTTGCAATAAATCCGATAGTAGCTATATTATGGTTCGTCTTTTTTGCAATAATATATTGCAGTATTAGAGAAATATTAGGAGTTTTTGAAGAAGAACCTGGACAGTTTGAAATGCTTATTTTCTACATAACATTTGGATTGAGTAAAACAGGAAATATTGAGGTACAATTTACTCAAACATATTTGAAATTGTTTTTTTTCATACCAATATTATTCTTATTAGGGATTATAAGGCTATATAAGAAAACAACTTAGAGAATAGATTAAGAAATTAGCTATGAAAAATCAAGCTTTAATTAGCAAAAAGTTCCTACTGATATTGAGATCAAAAAGGGTGACCTTAATTTATATTTCCTAAGGGTGCTTATTTCCAAGAATCTCGTTTCGTAGGCAATCAGTCGAGGATGAAGTCTGCGTCATAGATCATCAATTTCCAGACGACGCAGACAAGTTTGGCTCTTCTCAAAAAGTTGGTGATAGACATTGAGAAAACCACGTAAAATCAATGGTTTGAGGGGATCTGATATCGATAAAAACATAAAAATGGCATACCTTAACCAGACCTATTAAACGCAAAAAAAGAAAGGGAAATGGTGTATTCGGCTATGAATACATTATGCAAGCGAAAATGAGATTATTACATATTACACCAGTAGCGCCTTCCACAGTTTCTGGAGGCGGCATTGTAGTGGCACAAACCTTATTGTCATTAAGTAATAGTGGAAATGTGTTGGACTATGTTGGTCCTAGAATTGATGATAAAGAATATATTGATTTATATAATCATATTTACATTTTAAGCAAAGAACATATATGGATTCGAAGAGTCTGGTATTTATTACACGGTATAACGAATGGTGGTTATCATTCATGGAAAACATTACGGTTAGATATAGAAGGATACGATGCCATTATTTTGGAATCAACAAAGCTGGATTATATTATTGAGAAGATTGGAAATAAAAAACTGTATATTCGGGTTCATAATGTTGAACATGATTATGCAAAAAAAGATTTTCTGATGGGACGATCTCTGACGAAATGGATGCTCTTTATATTAGCTAAAAGACAGGAGAAAGCATTAGTAGAGAGGGCAGATATTTTAGTTACATTAACGAAAGAAGATAGCATGCGTTTAAAGGAATTGTATCCTAATATTTCTAGAAAAAGAATAAAAGTTATTCCTGTGTGTGTAAAGAGTAAAAAAACGGAAAGTTATACTCGAGAATGTACTAATAAGTTACAAATGCTAATTACTGGTTCACTATGGTTTGGCGGAAACTATACAGGAATAATCTGGTTTATTAATAACGTTGTCCCTAAGTTAAATATACCTTTTGAATTGACAATTGCAGGTTCCCATCCGTCCCCGCAGCTATTAGAGTTAATGCAAAATAACATTCAATTAATTGATTCTCCTCAAAGTATGGTTCCTTATTTTGAAAGCAGCGATTTAATATTGGCCCCTATTTTTCAAGGGGCAGGAATGAAAGTAAAAATTGCCGAGGCGTTATCTTTTGGTAAACCAATAGTGGGAACCACACATGCGTTTATTGGGTATGACATACAAGATAGGACTAATTCCTATGTCGCTAATTCAAGTGAAGAATTCTGTAAAGCAATAGAGACCTACTATAAATTATCTAAAGATGAAAAAAATGAAATGAGCAAAGCGGCGTATAATTTATTTGTTCAGAATTATAGTTTGGACAAAAGTGGTATTTTGTGGAAACAAATTATATATGAGAAAATGTCATATGACAAATATTGAAATGAATCGATAGATGAAAATAGGAGAAGATATAATGTTATATTATTTAAAAAGAGTTATTGCTGCGCTTATATACATTTTTTCGAATTACATTGTTGCTAATATCCCAAGTTGGTCTATTAGGAAATTGCTATACAGATGTATGGGAATGGAAATTGGCCATGGCTCACGGATTTATATGAAGTGTATTGTTAGATTTCCGTGGAGGATTGTTATAGGTAATAATTCGGTTATTAATGAAAACTGCTACCTTGATGGGCGGGGGGGTATTATAATTGGGGATAATGTTTCCATTTCATTTTTTTCTTTTTTGATTAGTGCTAGTCATGATAGTAGTTCAGGTGAATTCAAAGGTGTAAGTGGGAATATTATAATAAATGATAATGCATGGATTGGTGCGAATGCAATTATACTTCAGGGAACGACGGTCGAAAGGGCCTGTATTCTTGCTGCAGGTAGTACTCTTAAGGGACACACAGAAGAAGGATTTATATATGCTGGGATTCCAGCAGTGAAGAAAAGAAGTAGAAATCTAGAAAGACTGTATATACAACATCATATTGATTTCTTTCGGTAAGGTATCCAACTCAGGATTCCATATAGATGGAGGAATGCGAAGAATCTTTTTGGTTACTTTTTACGTTCTCTTTTGAGAACTGTAAAAAGATAGGGATTAGATAGGAAAGAAGGCTGTTACTATGAAAATAAAACGCTTAATTAGGTCATGTTTGAGGGATACCAGAAATTGTATCATCAAGGTCTTTAACCTGTTTCCGATCAGCGACATTATTCTTTTTGAAAGTAATCCGGATTTTAATGATGAAGGATACTGGATGTGTAAAAAGTTTTTGGCTGAAGGAATGGATCAGAAATATAGCATCTACTGGTATTTAAAAGATCATAACAGCAAAATACCGAACGGTTGGAATATTTCGTGTATTTATGTTAAACCGCAGAGTTTAAGACAATGGATAACGAAATACTATGTTCTGCATACAGCAAAGTGTATTCTGGATTCCTGTATGTTCATACCTAAAAGAAAAAAGGAGCAGTTCCGATTGTTTCTCCATCATGGAATGCCAATAAAAAGAATAGATAAATATATAGAATCCATGGGAGATTATGATTATGTTTCTATTGGGTCTTCGTTTTTTAGCGAATATTACGAAAGAGTAGGCGTGCCGAAAGAAAAGCAGGTAGCTGTAGGATATTCGCGAAATGATCAATTGAGATTGGCTCAAAATTGGATAAACAGGATTTTCCAGATATCTAATAGTAATAAAGTTATTATGTGGATGCCGACATACCGGCAGCATGAGAGTTCTGATACCGGTTGCAACGTTCCTATTGATACAAGTAATGAGACAGGATTGCCAATCATTAAAACTTTTGAAGATGCGCTTATTGTTAATCAAAGGCTTTCAGAAAACCGAGAATTGTTGGTAATTAAACCGCATCAATCGCAGGATGTACAGTATTTAAAAATTGAGGAATTGACAAATATAAAGATAATATCAACTAAAATGCTTCAGGAAAATGGAATACAACTCTATTCCCTTTTGGCTGAAATGGATGCTTTGATTACCGATTATTCTTCTGTATATATAGATTTTTTATTAACAGGAAAACCAATAGGATTAACTATTGACGATATTACCATATATGAAAAAGAAGTAGGTTTTGCAGTCAACGATTATAAGAAAGACATTCAAGGGTTCTATATTAATGATATAAAGGATTTTTTTGAGTTTTTAGATAGAATTAATATAGATCCAGAATTTATGAAAAATATTATGCATACTGCTTACTTAAGGTTTCATGATGAAACAGAATTTACATCATCTGAGAGATTGTTTCGATTCATAAAGGATAAGGCTAATCTATGAATAATAATATTATTAAAGTTAGCTAAGAACGGTTGACTGGGTTCAGTTAAACTTTTAAAAGTCCCGATATATTGGAGAGTTACTATATAACAGTTAAAGGTCGAATTTGTTGTATAGTCTATAGAGTGGCTTTCGTTTAGTAATCACCGACTTATGGAGAAGAACCAATGAAAGGCATATATGGTGCACAATAATATGCACCGAAAATACTAATGAATACATTTAACATGAATAGTGAAAAAGTTTTAGCTATCAACATCTGGGATTATAATTCAGTTGCGGCCGCTATAGAGGCAGCCGCATTTTATAAGAGGTGCATTATACTTCAGACTTCCGTCGGCATATATAAAAAACTGCCCAGGAAGCCATTCAGGGATTTTGTCCGCTCCTATGCCGCAGCGGCAGGAACAGAAGTTTATCTGAACATTGACCATTGCAGGGATCCCCAGATGGTGAAAGATGCTGTCGATAACGGCTGGGACATGGTGATGATCGATGCATCTGCGCAGTCGTTGCCGGACAATATCCGGATAACGAATGAAGTGATCCAATATGCGCATGCACATGGCTGCAAGGTTGAAGCAGAGGTCGGCCGGATCCATGGAACAGAAGACGACATCTTAGTGAAACAACAGGATGTTGCATCCAAAAGCGATATCAAAAGGTTCCTTGAGGAAACAGATGTGGATTATATCGCGGCAGCGTTCGGCAATGCCCATGGCGAATACCATGCAAGGCCGGAACTGCATTATGACCTGGTCGAATACGCCGCGTCTTTCGGTGTGCCTTTTGCGGTGCATGGGGGAAGCGGCTTATCAGATGGGGAGCTGAAAAGGCTTCTTGCCATACCGAATGTGGGGAAAATAAACATATCGACGGACATGAAGCTGGCGTACCGGTCAGGGATCCTATCCGCATCCGACGCCGGGCTGTTTGAGCGGGAGGCCTTCCAGCCGTCGGCGGTCGAAGAGATAGTCCATGAAAAAATGTTTGAACTGGTATCGTCGAAACTGAGGCTATTCGAATAGGCTGTGCTCGGCCTAATGATTACATGCAGCAGAGGAGATAAACTGTGAAAAGAAACATACTTGTACTGAACATGGGGATGAAGAGCATCCGCTGCATCATATTTGATGAATCGGGAAGGAAAGTATCGTCCGCAGCTCAGGCGATAGTCACGGCCATCAATGAGGACTGTGTAGAACAGGATCCCGACGAATGGTGGGACAAGGCTGTCCTGGTAATGAAGAAAGCTTGCCATGATGCCGGGATCCGGCGTATCGATTACATAACGGTCACTGCTTCCGCATCGTGCCTGGTGTGTGTCGGTGAGAACGGCGGGACGATTGGGAAAGCGGTCATGGTTTCTGACAAGAGGGCTGCCGCGGAGGCCGTAGAGATAGAGGCCCTGCCGGAGTATCCACCCGTTTTGGCAGACACGGGGCTGGCAGTTTCCGTGAGCCTTATGCTGCCCAAGATCCTATGGTTCAGGAAAAATGAGCCGGGGATCTTTGAACGGACAAGATACTTTATGACCCCCAATGATTTCCTGGTATTCCGGTTATGCGGGAATGCAGTCACGGATGAGCTGAATGCATCCAAATATCACTATGACCCGGAGAGGGGAGTGTATCCGGCAAAGCTGTTGGCGGCATTGGGGATACTGGAGGACAGGCTCCCCAAAGTTATTTCTACCGGTACGGATGTGGGCGGACTTCTGGCCGCGGCGGCGGACGCCATAGGCATTGACCGCAGCGCGAGGGTGGTGCTGACCTCATATGATGCGATCTGCTCCTTTGTGGGAAGCGGCGTATGCGGCGAAGGGGAAGCCAGCGACGTATCCGGGACGGTTACGGTGTTCCGGACACTGAGCAGGAAAGAGTGTATAGGTGGGAACAGCAGGATATATAACTTGCGGTTCCCTCAAGGCGGTTTTAATATCGTCGGGGGTTCCAATAACCTTGGGGGCGGTCTGATCGAATGGGTCAAGCAGTGCTACTACATGAAAGAGGAATACCCGTACGAGGTGATGGAGAAGGAAGCCGGCGAGTCCGAGATCGGGGCACGCGGCGTGATCTTCCTGCCATACCTGTTGGGAGAACGGGCGCCGCTGTGGAACAATGACGCCCGTGGGGTGTTCTTTGGATTGGAACGGATGCATTCACGGAAGGATATGACGAGGGCTGTTTTCGAGAGCACGGCTTTCATTGACAGGAGTTTCGAGGAAGCCATATCGGAAGAAGGGATCGATGTCACCGCTGTCCGCTTATCCGGAGGGCTTGCCAGGGTGGGCCTGATTTCGCAGATAAAGGCGGATGTCCTGGGAAAGGACGTTCTGGTCCTGTCAGAGTTTGAGACAACAGCAACCGGTGCCGCGATGATCGCCCTGCATGGCCAGGGCATTTTTGATTCCCTAGAGTCGGCGGCAGCCCGTTTCACGTCTGTGCGCATGATCATCAAACCTAATATGGAGAACCATAAGAAGTATGAGTTGATGTATGAACTGTTTAAAAGAACCTATGAAGTGAACCTGCCGCTTTTCAGGGAGCGGGTACAGCTTATGGGACAGATCCGCGACAACAGGGAAACGCGGATCGAGAATCTATAGAAAAAGCGGGGACGGATGATGCTATGAAGAGATTTGAACTGGTCTTTCCGACGAAGGTGTACTTTGGGACCGGCATCGTTTCGGAGGCAATAAAAAAAGAAAGGGAGCTGTTCGGGAAGAGGACGTTAGTGATGATGACCGGGACAGTCCTGGAACAGCTCGGGTATTTGGATAACTTGAAAAGTATCCTTACGGAAATACTTGGGGAAGATAATGTTTTCCTTTTCCAGAATGTAAGTCCAAATCCGGACATTGCGGAAGTGGCGGAAGCAGTTGCTTTTGGGAAGGAGAATTCTGTAGGTTCTGTGATCGGCTTTGGAGGCGGCAGCGCCATGGATGCGGCGAAGGCTGCTGCGGTGGGCATTGCTTCGGAAGAATCCATATATGATTACCTTTTAAACGGATATGAGCCGGGACCGGGAACGCTTCCGGTCATTGCCATTCCGACAACAGCGGGGACAGGCGCCGAACTTACAAAGGGAGCCATCATCTCATGCAGGGAAAAACGGATCAAATCGGGGATACGGGGCAGGTATCTGATCCCACGGCTGGCCGTCGTGGATCCCACTTTTACCTACAGGATTCCTTATAACACGACAATGGAAACCGGCTTTGATGTGTTTTCCCATGCCGCAGAGAGCTACCTTTCGGTGAAGGCAACTGCCTTTTCGGACATGCTGTCGGAAACAGCCATTAAAAATACAGGGCTCTATCTGAGACGGTTATCTGAGGATCTGGACGACATCAAGGCCCGTGATGCGATGAGTTTTTCGAGCATGCTGATGGGTATGAATGTAAGGGATATCGGAAACTGCCTGCCCCACCGGATGCAGTACCCGGTTGGTGCACTGACCGGCACAAGCCATGGTGCAGGCCTGGCAGCCCTATATCCAGTCTGGTTACGGTATGAGTATGAAGTTAGCTGGGAGCGGGTGAACGATGTGCTCAAGTGGCTAGGCTATGGAATGGCTGATACCGGTGGGGAAGCGGAGCGAATGATAAGGGATTTCATAAACGGACTGGGGCTGAACCGGACACTGAAGGACCTGGGAATCTGTAACATGAGCGGAGAAGACCTGGCCGGAATGGTCAGCGGGAACCTTAAGAACGACAGGCTTGGGGAAGTACCGGGGATCTGCGCTAAGATATATGACGAGTCGATGGGACAGTTCGACTAGAGAAAGAGGGAAGGTGATTTGATGCAGGCGATCATAATGGCGGCCGGCCGAGGAAGCAGGATGGAGCATCTGACGGATGATAAGCCGAAGGCATTTCTGGAAGTAAAGGGAATCAAGCTGATCGAGTATAATGTGGCTCTGCTGAGGTCGTTCCAGGTAAAGCGGATCATCATTGTAACAGGCTATAAAAACGAATGCTTTGAGGAACTGTATGGAAAAGATAAGGATGTAATCCTGGTTTACAATCCGTTCTATGAATTCATGAATGTTGTGGGCTCCTTTTTCATGGGGCAGGAATACCTAGACCTAAATGAGGATGTCATATATATGCATGCGGACACACTCTGCGCCCCTGAGATCATGGAAAGGATGATCCATACAGAAGGGGGCATGGTACTGCCGGTAGAGTTTAAGCAGTGTGATGAGGAAGCCATGAAGGCGCGGGTCGAGAATGGGCGAATCGTGGAGATCACAAAAAGCATACCGCTGGATAAGGCAGACGGGGAGTTCATCGGTGTGGCAAAGATTGACAGGAGCGTAATACAAGAGCTTAAGAGGTCGGTTAAGAAGGTATTGAAGGAGAAGAATTTCAACTACTATTTTGAAGGGGCTGTGCAGGACATGATAGACAGCGGGAAGGACGATATCATCGCAATACCGACGGATGGTATGTTCTGGGGAGAGGTCGATTTCTGGGACGATTATAGCAGGGCCTGCAGAATGCTTCCGGAGAATCTTTATGAGATTGCTGTAGAGGAAAGGTAAGGTTCTTTACGTGGTTGACGGTTGAGAAATATTAATTACTGCCATCAGAAATATTGCTGTGGTAACGGTTGACATTCCAGAGATGTGAATCAGGATCATAGGAGCCCTTGAACTCGTCGTTGCAGAGAGTGCGTGGGAGTGAGTCTGGCTTATGGAACTCGACGGAGCAGAGGACGGAGAGAACCTGATGTTCGGGAAGCCCTTTATCGATGGCGATGTCGCGGATGGAGTGTGTGCCGGTAAGGCTAACGCAGGCGGCGAGGAAGGCGGTTGCGGAGAGTTTCATGGAAGGGTGTACAAAGTAGGGCCTTTTGGAGAAGGATGCGCCGCATTGCTTACAGAGGAGCCTTGGAACATGGAAGGAAAGGAATGATCCCTTTCCGGCGACGGAGACATGCCGTACGGTGAGGGAGCGTCCGGAGTCCTTGATGACACAGTTGCGGGAGCCGCAGACAGGGCAGAGCTGATCCGTGTCAGGACAGGAGATGAAGATCTCCAAGGAATGGGGATGATCCACGACGCGGTCAATGGAGACATCCTGAGGAAGAGAGATGAGTTTGTTAGTGATCTTTTTGGCCATAGCTGTTAACCTCCTTTATTTTATTTTTTTGGCCAATAAGATAATAACAGAAAGTCAGCAGTTATGGCTGAAAAGATTACTAACAGATGAAAAACACCACAAAACATAGAAGAACTACTAAAAAACGCGGGGAATGTCAAAGAAAGGAAAAGTGGTGTATTCGGTTACAAATACATCATACAAGAAGAATATGATGTCAAGTAGAAGTCAGAATATTGTTCGAAATATAAGTTCGGGAACAATTAACAGGCTTGTCATTTTGGTATTTGAATTTATTATTCGCACGGTGATGGTTCGAACTCTAGGAACTGAATACCTGGGCTTGGGAAGTCTTTTTACATCTATTCTCCAGATGCTAAATATGACGGAATTAGGCTTTGGTAGCGCAGTTGTGTTCAGTATGTATAAACCAATTGCGGAAGGCGATAAAGAGCAGATATGTGCGCTGCTTAATATATACAGAAGATTCTACCATATTGTGGGTTGCCTTATATTGGGTATTGGTCTGGCACTCCTGCCATTCTTGGACAAATTGATTATGGGCTCCTATCCGAGAGAGATAAATCTGTATGTTTTGTATATTGTCTATTTGAGTAACACTGTTATGGGTTATTTTTTATTCGCATATAGGGAGTCTCTTTTCATTGCCCATCAGAGAGATGATATAAGGAGCAATATTCGAACTGTTGCAAAGTTTATTATGTATTCTACGCAGTTATTGATATTAGTAACAGTAAGAGACTACTATATATATGTAATTTTGCTTCCTCTCTGCACTATTTTTATCAACCTCCTTCAATATGTAGTATCAAGACGATTTTATCCGGAATATACTTGTCGTGGAAATTTAGATAAAGAATCTTTAAGGGATTTATCAAAACGAGTTATGGGCTTATTTTCATTTCAGGTAGGAGGAGCGATTTATAATAATGCCGATACAATAGTTGTTTCTGCATTTTTGGGGCTAGTTATTCTAGCAAAATACACGAATTATTATAGTATTATGTTCGCACTGAATGCAGTACTAGTTATATTATCTAATGCAATGACGGCAAGTATAGGGAACAGCGTTGCGACTGAAAGTATTGAGAAGAATGCCAGACAGTTTAATGAATTGAGCAGCTTGTTTTCATGGATTATAGGCTGGTGTTCTATTTGCCTAATGTGTTTAGTCCAGCCGTTTATGGCGATTTGGATGGGAAAAGAAAATCTATTGCCAATAGATAATGTCTTTTGCTTTGTTTTGTATTTTTATTTTTGGAATTTTAATCCGGCTATGTCGATCTATAAGAATGCGGCGGGGATTTGGTGGGAGGATCGATTTCGACCATTTGTCGGAATTGCTGTGAATGTGATACTAAATATTTGGTGGGTACAAGTGATAGGAATAAACGGGGTTGTCCTTTCTTCAGTAGTTAATACAGCTTTAATAAGCATCCCGTGGGGATCCTTTTTTTTGTTCAAGCTGTACTTGAAGATTGATTTAAAAAAGTACTTGATTAAACAATCAGGCTTGTTCCTTGCGTCATTAATAATTGGAGGTATTACGTATTTTGTGTGTAGTCTTATTTCAGGCGATTATACATTACAGTCATTGTTTGTGCGGGTATGTTTATGCCTGACAATACCTAATATGCTGTATTATATATTGTTTAATCTATTGGGGGAGTGGAATAATCTGCGGGGATACATTTGTGTTTTCTTAAAGTATTTTGTTAGGAGTAGATCATGAAAAAAAGAGTGAAGATGCTTTTCCGATTTGTAGTCAAAGGATGGTTCACAATGCAATTTTACATATTCAGTAAAATATCGGAACGACTGACATACGATGTGTTTTTACGTGCAGTCTGTGAAAGTGTTGAGGCAGTAACGCCTTATTTTTTTTCATACAAATTACGACCTAAAAAAGCAGAGCAGCTAGTGAGCGTAGAAAAACAATCTCCCAACGCGGACAAGTTTGCAATAGTTATGCAGGGGCCATTGGTACAAAAGCATAACTTTACGTTAGAGACAGTGAAAACTTATGAGCGGATATACCCGGGCGTTTTCATAATTATTTCTACGTGGAAAGATGAGAATGCTGAATACATTGAACGTATAAAAAAGGAAACCTCGTGCTTAATTGTTTTGAATGAATATCCCCAATATAGCGGATTCTTAAATGGTAATTATCAAATGGTATCAACTGTAAATGGAATAAAAGCAGCGAAGGAATGTGGAAAGGAATTCGTATTTAAAACTAGATGTGACTATCGTTTCTATAAAAGGGGACTTCTGGAGTTTATGCACAGCATGCTTTTGTCATATCCGTGCAGTGATTCTCCGTTATATCAGCGTTATCGTATCATATTTACAAGTGGAAGACGTGACGATATGTACAAACCATTTTTTTTAGGAGATCAGTTTAATTTTGGGCATGTAGATGACATGCTTAATTTTTGGGATCATAAGGAAGTAAAGCAGAATTGGTCTTGGAAAGAATTCAATAAATGGTGTAAAAGTGAACATTTTTCGTGGAAACAGGAGAGACAGTATACTTCTATACTTACCAAGCGATATATAAAAAAAATGACGGGTGAAGAAATAGATATTTCGGTAAAAGCGTATTGGGAATACGCAAAAAAGTATCTGATTTTTTTTAGCGCAAAGGATGTGGATGCGTATTGGTGCAAGTATGAAGAGAGATACGAGGAGACGCAGGGTGTGGGGGAATTCTATAGAGATGATTCTGAAAATATGTTGCTCTCATATAATTGGAACTTTGCTCTCTGGAATAATCTCTATAATGAAAAGTTGCAATATAGTGATGAAATGGAGAAAATATCTGAGTCGAATTATATAAAATAGGAGAAAGGATCTTGAAGTTGCAGAATAAGAACTCCTTTGAAGCTAAATTGTCAGAACAATTTTCACTTTATAAAAAAAGAAATATAATTATGAATGTAATTTTACTATCTGGTGGCTCAGGCCGGCGCCTGTGGCCCCTTTCCAATGACGTAAGGTCAAAACAGTTCATAAAGATATTCAAAAGGGACGACGGCGTCTACGAGTCCATGGTGCAGCGGGTGTACCGCCAGATCCGGAAGGCGGACCCGGGAGCCAGGATCACCATCGCGACTGGGAAGGCACAGGTGTCATCCTTACATAACCAGCTGGGGCAGGACGTGGGGATCAGCGTCGAGCCGTGCCGGAGGGACACATTCCCGGCCATTGCGCTGGCGGCGGCCTATCTGCGGGATGTCGCCGGAGCTGGTATGGAAGAGCCGGTGGTTATCTGCCCGGTTGATCCCCTGGTGGACGACGACTATTTTGAGGCTTTGAAGGAGCTGGGGGAATTGGCCGGGGAAAAAGAATCCGGCCTTGTCCTGATGGGGATCGAGCCGACATACCCCAGCGAGAAATACGGCTATATCCTGCCGGAGTCCACAGAGCGCGTAAGCCGGGTAAGGACATTTAAGGAGAAGCCGGACGCGGAGACCGCAAAGCGTTACATTTCCGAAGGAGCACTGTGGAACGGCGGCGTGTTCGCCTGCCGGATCGGCTATGTGTTGGAGAAGGCGTGCGAATTGGAAGGGTTTACGGATTACTGGGATTTTTATGCCAGGTATAGTACGCTGGAGAAGATATCCTTCGACTATGCGGTTGTGGAGAAGGAGCCGGATATTCAGGTGATGCGCTTTGCCGGCCGGTGGAAGGACCTGGGGACCTGGAACACACTGACGGAGGCGATGGACGAGCCGCTGGTCGGGAACGCCATAACGGACGGAACCTGCAGCAACACGCATATCATTAACGAGCTGGACATCCCGGTCCTTGCGGCGGGGCTGCATGACGTGGTCATCAGCGCGTCGGCGGAGGGGATCCTGGTCTCGGACAAGGACCGGAGCTCCTATATCAAACCTTACGTTGACCGGCTGGACCAGCCGGTCATGTTCGCGGACAAGTCCTGGGGGACGTACCGGGTGCTGGAGGTCTCGGACGGGAGCCTGACGATCAAGGTCACGCTTGGGGCGGGGCAGCACATGAACTACCACAGCCACCGGAACCGGGACGAGGTGTGGGTCGTTACATCCGGCTGCGGGAAGACCATCGTGGACGGGATGGAGCAGGACATCCGCGCGGGGGACGTGGTCACCATGCAGGCCGGGTGCCGGCATACGGTCATGGCGGTGACGGAGCTACAGATGATCGAGGTCCAGCTGGGGAAGGATATCAGTGTCCATGACAAACAGAAATATGAACTGGAGGAGCAGGGCTGGGGATGAATGAACCGTTTCTGCTGAGGCCGGCGTATAAGGACTACCTGTGGGGAGGCCGCAGGCTGAAGGATGATTTCGGAAAGGAAACGGACCTGTCTCCGCTGGCGGAATCCTGGGAGTGTTCGACGCATCCGGATGGGGAAAGCGCTGCCGCGGGAGGAAAGCATGACGGGGAGCCGCTTTCACGGATCATGAAAGAAAACCCGGGATATATGGGCCGGCATCCCCTGTCACACGGATTGCCGGCTGGGCAGCTGCCGGTGCTGGTGAAGCTGATCGACGCGGCGGAGAGGCTGTCCGTCCAGGTACACCCGTCAGACGAGTATGCGCGTGAACATGAAGGAGGCAGACAGGGGAAGACCGAGATGTGGTATGTGCTCGATGCGCGGAAGGACACGAAGCTGGCCTACGGCTTCCTGCATGACATGGAACGCGGCGTCCTGGAGAAGGCGGCTTCGGACGGGACTGTGCTGAACCATCTGCAGTATGTGGAGATAAGGAAGAACGATGTATTTTTCATCGGGGCAGGGACTGTCCACGCGCTGGGGGCAGGGGCCCTGGTGGCGGAGATCCAGGAGAATTCCAACCTGACCTACCGGTTGTATGATTACGGCAGGACGGACAGGGATGGAAGACAGAGGCCGCTCCATATCCGGAGGGCGCTGGAGGCGGCGGACTTGAGGGCAGCGGTGCAGCCCAGGCAGCCGATGCGCGTCCTTCGGTATGAAGCGGGCTTTGCGGCGGAGCTGCTGTGCCGGTGCCGGTACTTCCAGACGGAGAGGATCCTGCTGAACACGGAGAGGGTCCGGGGGATGGCAGGCCTGCAGACCGGGGACGGTACGTTCAATGTTCTGCTCTGCGTGGACGGCTGCGGGGTGCTGTACTGGGAGGCGGGTATGATCCCGTTCTTTAAGGGAGACAGCATCTTCGTGCCGGCGTTGTCCGTTTTGTGCCGCCTGCATGGGAAGGCGCAGATGCTGAGGGTGGGCTGCTGAGAGATTCATAAGGCGGTGCCGGGAAAGTCCGTGGGAAGTCTGTGGCAGGTAGATGAAGCATCGGGGATTCCGAAAACGGCAGATAAAATTTGCCGGTCTCCTTAAGATATCTCGCCGCAGTTAAAGGGGCAGTGATCTTGAAAATCGTAGGTAAAACCTGTTGAATAAACAGACCGGCATAGCCGGTTGGAAGATGAGAGAACCAGAAAAGATGAAAGAAATGGACTGTTTGGACAGATATAAGCAATGGGTGAAGAATGCGGCTGATTCGGAGATGGCGGCAGAGCTTGCTTCCATGACGGATGACACGATCCGCGAAGCATTCAGCCGGGACCTGAAGTTCGGGACCGGCGGGCTGAGGGGCGTGCTCGGCGCAGGGACAGACCGGATGAACATTTATACGGTGGCCAGGGCGTCCCAGGGGCTGGCGGACTATATCAATGGGCACCGGGTTGCGGGGCAGTGCGTGCCATCGGTCGCCGTGAGTTACGACAGCAGGATAAAATCGGATGTTTTTGCGGGGACTGCGGCGGCCGTTTTTGCGGCTAATGGGATAAATGTGTACATTTATTCCTGCCTCATGCTCACCCCGTGCCTGTCATTTGCTGTCCGGAAGCTGGGCTGTGTAGCCGGCGTTATGATCACCGCGTCGCACAATCCGGCGGAATACAACGGTTATAAGGTCTATGGATCGGATGGGTGCCAGATCACAACGGATGCGGCCGGAGAGATTCAGAGGGCAATAGGGGCAGTCGATATATTTGAAGATGTCCGGTGGGGGGACTTTGCCGGTTCCCTGGCAGGCGGAAGTATCAGATACATACCGGATGACGTGTACATGGATTATATCGAGGCGGTAAAGGAGACTTCTGTGCTGTACGGCGACGATGCAGATAAGGGGCTGAAAGTCGTATATACGCCGTTGAACGGAACCGGGCTGGGGCCGGTGCTGCGGACACTGCGGGAATCTGGATATGACAATATCACAGTGGTGAAGGAGCAGGAGAAACCGGACGGGGGATTTCCGACCTGCCCGCGTCCGAACCCGGAGGAACCGGAGGCGATGGAGATAGGGCTTAGGTACTGCCGTGAGTTGGGAGCAGACCTGCTTCTGGCGACAGACCCGGACTGCGACCGCCTGGGAATTGCGGTAAAGGATGAAAGAGGGGAGTACAGACTGCTTTCGGCGAATGAGACAGGGCTGCTGCTTCTGGACTTTATCTGTTTGCAGAGAAAGAAGCATGGGACACTGGGAAATGCGCCGGTATTCATGAAGACGATCGTGACTACGGACCTGGCGGAGCGTGTTGCCGCGTATTACGGACTTCGGACAGTCAATACCCTGACCGGCTTTAAGTATATCGGGGAGCAGATCGGACAGCTGGCTGCGGGAGAGGACTTTGTATTTGCGTTTGAGGAATCGTATGGCTACCTGTCCGGAACCTACGTAAGGGATAAGGATGGGGTGAATGCGGCGCTGCTGGTCTGCGATATGGCGGCGTTTTATAAAGTGAGGGGGATCAGCCTGCCGGGCAGGCTGGATGAGATATACAAACAGTTCGGGTACTGCCGGGAGTTCCAGCAATCCTATCCCTTTGCGGGAGCGGATGGGATGGAGAAGATGGCGGAGATTGTAGATTATTTCAGAAATGGGGCGGAGCAGATAGGCGGAGTCCGGATCGCGAAAAAAGTGGATTATTCAGTTGGAATTGACAGGCTGCCAAAGTCTGATGTTCTTAAACTTGAGTTAGAGAATGGAAATCGGTTGGTCATTAGACCGTCGGGCACGGAGCCGAAATTGAAGGTATATTTCAGTCTGTATGGGGACGGAGAAGAAGAACTTAAAAGGGAAAAGAAGGAACTGGTGGAGAAGCTGCGGTTGTTGTTGGCATCCCTGGAAAAGGGCTTAGATAAAAATGAAAAAGATTATATAGAGCCGTTATCTGAATGTTAAATAAAAAGCTATAAATGGACTATTGTTTATTCGGATTAATAAAGAAATCCTTGCATAGCCCTATTGTTTTGAGTATACTTAAAATCAGGGAAGCAGTTTGTACAGCCGTGTATTCTGTGCCTGACGGAGGAATATTATACACAGGCTGACCGGGGGTATACCGGAAGGAGGCGAATGCGGATAATGAGTTTCGGTAAGAAGCGGCTTGCGATCGGAATGGAGGACTTCGCCGAGGTCCGAAGCTCGGGATGTTATTATGTCGATAAGACCGGATTGGTTATCGATCTGTTGCGCAATCCGGCGAAAGTAACACTTTTCACTCGTCCGCGGCGGTTCGGAAAAACGCTGAATATGAGTATGCTGAAGTGTTTCTTCGAGATTGACGGGGATCCGGCACTTTTTGAAGGACTGGCGGTATCGGCGGAGAGAGAAATATGTGAACGGTACATGGGAAAGTTCCCGGTGATTTCTATATCTCTTAAGGATGCTGTAGGCGGTTCTGGCCAGCAGGGGTACCGTTTGGCCAGGGATTTGATGTGCGATACGATAGGAACTGAAGCCTCTCGTTTTTATTTTCTATTGGACAGTGAGCGGCTGAATGCGGATGAGAAGGAGAAATACCGGAATCTAATCCGGGTGGACGGGATTTCAGGCGGGCAGTATTCGATGACGGATGCTGTGCTGACGAGCAGTTTGCGGACATTGTCTGCCCTATTGGAGAAACACTACGGCCGGAAAGTGATTCTGCTGATCGACGAATACGATGTGCCGCTGCAGAAGGCTTTTTACGGCGGTTACTATGATGAGATGGTGCAGCTGATTCGTGGTGTGTTCAGTCAGGCATTGAAAACGAATCCGAGTTTGGAGTTCGCGGTGCTGACTGGCTGCCTGCGGGTATCGAAGGAAAGCATTTTTACTGGAATGAATAATTTGCGAGTGATGACGGTGACGCATGAGGAATTCGCGGATTGCTTTGGATTCACGGACCAGGATGTGCAGGAGCTTTTAGCGTATTATGAGCTGACCAGCTGCTACGGGACGGTAAAGGAATGGTATGATGGGTACCGGTTCGGCAATGCCGAGGTATATTGCCCCTGGGATGTCGTTAACTATGCGAGCCGTCTTCTGATAAATTTGAAGGCTCAGCCGGAAAATTACTGGGCGAATTCCAGCGGGAATGATGTGATTCGGTCATTTGTGCAGAAGCTGGATATGAGCGTGGCGTCAGGTGAGATGGAAGCGCTGGTGGCCGGTGATGTTGTTATGAAGGAGATCCGGCAGGAACTCACTTATCGGGAGATGTATGATTCTGCTGAAAACATCTGGAGTCTGCTGTACATGACGGGATATCTCACAAAACGCGGTGAGGTGGAAGGGAAAAAACTGCCTCTTGTGATTCCGAATATGGAAATCCGCGATATTTTTACAACACAGATCATGGATCTGTTCAAGGAGCGGGTATCCAAGGACGGCGTGATGGTACGAGAGTTCTGCGGAGGGCTTCTGGCGGGAGATGCCGGGAAAGCGGAAGCGCTTTTGGGAAAATACCTGTCGATGACGGTGAGTATTCGCGATACGTTTGCGCGGAGAAATCTGAAGGAGAACTTCTACCATGGGATTTTGCTGGGAATTCTGGGCTATAAAGGCGACTGGTATGTGACAAGCAATTATGAAACAGGAGATGGGTACGGGGATATTCTGATTGAACCGAAGGAAGGAAGTCCCGGCATTATCATTGAAGTGAAATACGCTCACGATGGTGATCTGGAAAAGGGAGCTGAGCTGGCCCTCGAGCAGATTGAAAAGCGGCGCTATGATGAGAAGCTGCGGGAGAACGGTGTTGAGAAGGTTCTGAAATATGGAATTGCCTGCTATAAAAAGCGGTGCAGGGTCGTTTTAAAAGAAGGATAAACCGTCCGATGCGGGAAAGCTGCTGTAGAAATGGTATTTATATTTTATAATGAAGAATCTAAGAAATAAGGAAACGAACAGGTTTCCAATTTAAGAGAGTATTGTGAATAAGGACCTCCTACGGTTCAGATATCGTAGGAGGTCTATTATTATGACAGGGGTTTCATCTTAATATTTGGATGGTTAGATTGGTTAAATTTTGATTTACATTTGGGAAAGAGGTAAATAGATGAATATACTGATACCTTCTGCTACTCTGG
The DNA here is from genome assembly GCA_947624815.1 of uncultured Lachnospiraceae bacterium. GTDB lineage: Bacteria > Bacillota > Clostridia > Lachnospirales > Lachnospiraceae > UBA3402. The sequence goes on from CANQME010000030.1 coordinate 24,736, forward strand.
TACCGGAAGAGCTTCAAAAAATAGGCAAACTGCCGCCAATCATCTACCCATTGAATGAGGGTATTGTGTTCGATTATCTTTATAAACAATATATCAGCAGAGCAGAAGAGATGATAATTATCTGCCATGAAAATGCGGATAAAGTACATCGTCGTCTTACTCCGTATTGGGGGCGGCAGGTGCGGTTCCTGAGTTTGCCAGAGCTTGGAGATTTAGGGCATACTATTTATTATGGGCTAAAAAAAATGAAAGGTCCTGTAATTATCAATTTTGCAGATACCCTGGTGATGGATGATGTCTGTGGTGCGGAAGGAGACAGCTTTTTCTATTCCGAATCCGCCCCATCGGAAACCTGGACTTTTTTTGAGGAACAGGGCGGAGTACTGACCGGCATTTATGATAAAACGAACGCGTGGATGAAGAATACGCGTAAATTGTTTGTGGGTGTGTTCCAGATCATGGATTCTGTGTTGTTCCGTCAGTGCCTGGAATCAGCCTTTAGTCAGGAAAAACCTGGAATGGGTTCTTTTTATTTTGCCTTAAAGCTGTACAGCCGGATAAGACCCTTAAAAGCTGTATACACGGACAACTGGTTCGATATCGGCCACGCGGATCGGTATTTTCATTCAAAAGTAGAGGTACAGGCGCGGGAATTTAACCACATCCGGATCGACCGGGAGCGCGGGATTTTAAGGAAGACCAGCGATGACCGGGAGAAGTTTATCGGGGAGGTTCTGTGGTATCTGAAGCTTCCTGCGGATGTCGAGTATGCCAGGCCGAGGATATTTACGTATTCGGCCCGGTATACGGATCCTTTTATCGAGATGGAATATTATTCCTATCATACGCTGCACGAACTGTTCCTGTATGGAGATATCGCCGCCTGGCAGTGGCAGGATATATTTGAACGGATCCGGTTTATTTTGAAGGATTTCCGCAGATACCGGGTTGATGGAGAAGGGATTGGAAGATCACTGGAGGAAGTGTATTTAAACAAGACGCTAAAACGGTTGGGAACGCTTGCGGGGGACGCGGCATTCTCGGCTTTTTTTGAGAATCCCATGCGGATTAACGGGACCGTTTATCGATCTTTGAATGAGATTTGCGGACTGCTGGAAAAAATGATTCCGTCAATGCTGTATGATGTCGATACATTCTGCATCATCCATGGCGACTTATGCTTTGCGAATATCATGGTGGACAATAATTTCCAGTTCATAAAGGTCATCGATCCGCGCGGAAAGTTTGGTGAGTATGATATTTATGGCGACCCGCGGTACGAACTGGCGAAACTGTTCCACAGCGTGGAAGGAAAGTATGACTATATCATCCAGGATCTGATGAATGTGGAATGCGAGCCGGAGAAAGCGGTTCTTGCGTACAGGATTTATGAACGGCAGAGGGATTTTGATCTGGCGGAAATATTCCGGCAGGTATTCCGGGAAGAGATCGGAGATGACCTGCAAAAGATTGAATTGATTGAAGCATTGTTATTTTTGAGCATGATCCCGCTGCATGGGGAGAGACGGAAACACCAGTATGCGATGCTGGGAACGGGAATTGAGATCCTGGCGAAGGTAATTGACATTAAAGCGCAGGCGGATGCGGAAGACGGACGTGGCCCCGGCAGGGAGAAAGAGGGTACGGCAGATGTATAGCGGATATTCCTTTGTATGCGATATTGACGGGACCTTGTGCCCGATCAAGGGTAAGGATGAGAGGTATGAGGATCTGGTGCCATATCTGGATATGGTGGCGAAATTGCGGTATTACCGGCAGAATGGGGCAAAGATCGTCCTTTTCACTTCCCGGAACATGAATTCGTATGGAGGCAATATCGGGCTGATCAACAAGAATACGGCGAAGATTCTTCTGGCATGGCTCGAGAAATGGGACATTCCGTATGATGAGATCATTTATGGCAAGCCGTGGCCGGGAAAGAAGGGGTTCTATGTGGATGACCGGACCGTGAGGCCGGATGAGTTCCTGGAGCATTCGGTAGAAGAGCTGGATGAAATTTGCGGGAAGTCCCGGAAGGATTTGAAATGAGGTGGCAGTTGTGGAAAAGAAGATGACGGTGATTATTACAATGGCGGGACTGGGAAGCAGGTTCCGGAAAGCCGGGTACCGGGTGCCGAAATATATGATCGAAGCGAAGGGGAAGACGTTGTTCGAGTGGTCGATGGACAGTCTGCTGGACTATAATCCGCATGTTTCGAAGTATATCTTTGTGGTACGTAAGGAAGATAACTCCTTTGAATTTATCCGTGAAAAATGCAGGATGTATGGTCTTGATAATGTGGATATCATCGGGATCGATTATCTGACAGATGGTCAGGCCACGACCTGTATGCTTGCTATGCCGTATTGTGAGGAGGATGCACCGGTACTCGTTTATAACATTGATACCTATGTGGAGCCATATGGGATGAAATATGCAGATATCAAAGGAGACGGGCATATTCCATGCTTCCATGCAGGAGGAGATCACTGGAGTTTTGTAAAGCTTAATGACGACGGAAAAGCAGTTGAAGTACGGGAGAAGAAGCGGATATCGGACAATTGTACACTGGGAGCGTATTATTTTTCTTCTGCTGGATTATATCAGCGGTTATATGAAGAATATTATTCGGATGGAAGTAAGCTTGAGAAGAATGAAAAGTATATCGCACCATTATATAACTATATGATTGAAAAGGGTATGGAAGTAACGATCAGCATAGTTCCTAAGGAGAAGGTACATGTATTGGGAACACCTGAGGAATTACAGGCCTTTTTGGGAGCTTAGTGGACGTATATAAATTCATAGGGAGAGGATCCAAGTTATGGTTGAAAATAGCACTAACAAGGAAACCAGGGTATTTTTCTAAGAAAGCTGGGAATGTCAAAAACACCAGGAAATAGAGAAGAATCACCAACTTTTGAAGGAGAACCCTCTTTATGCAGCAGTTGATTGAGTGTATTATTGGTGATTTACAGGAACCTTTTGCGTATATCCCGCATGGAATAGTATTAGGGGCCACGGGCCTGGTCATATGGTTGGTAGCGGAGGCTACTTATAGCCGGGGCAGAGTCAGGCGCAAGGACTGGCCGGTAAGGTGGGAGCGCAGGCTGGCTTTTTTTCTGTCGGTGGTTTATGTTACGGTTATGATTCAGTTCGCTTTCTTTTCCAGGCCGCCGGGCAGCAGAACAGGCATAGCGATGCAGTTGTTCAGCACGTGGGGAAAGACGGCACAGGCTAAGGCCTATGTGATTGAGAATGCAATCATGTTCATACCGTTTGGCATGCTGTTTCCGCTTTGGGTTCCGTTTTTGAGGCATGGTTGGCAGTGTATAATCGCAGGTGCAGTATGCAGTATAGGATTGGAGTGGATTCAGTGGATGACTGCGAGAGGTCATTGCCAGCTGGATGATGTGTTGATGAATGTGTTGGGAACAGTTTTGGGGTGGCTCTTTATATGTAGAAGGGCGGCAGAACTAAGAAGCTTATAAGGCCAATAAGATAATAACAGAAAGTCAGCAGTTATGGCTGAAAAGATCACTAACAGATGAAACATCACAAAACAGAGAACCATATTTAATGGATGTCTTTGAGCCGGATGAAGGATTGCAGAAAATTCTGCTGTCTGAGTCCGTTTTATTTGCATCATAATATTTAGATTATTACGTTTTGGGACTTATGTTGACATAGGCGTTTGCATTTTCAGAAGAGGAGTGTTCAAGATGCATCCTAAAAAGCATCCGGAATATGATCCGGCGGCGCTGACGAAAGAGATGATGACCAGGATGGCGGAAGCGTTTGGGAGATATGATGACCGAATGGGAAGAGGGCAGCAGCGTATGACACTGAATGAAGCGGCTGCCCGGTTCGGTATCACGTCCCTGAAAGCGAGAAAAATCCTTATCACGGCGGGGGTATATTCTACTGCTGTTTCACGGGAGGTTCAGGATTTGTACAGGAGGGGGAGAAGTGTTGAGGAGATCGGGCGTATATTAGATCTGAGCAGGGCCTCTGTCCATTCTTATCTGCCCTATTCAAAGAAGATTTATAAGATGGAGCGTCTTTCGACGACAGCGGAAAGAGAACTGCTGTACCGGAAACGGAAGAAGGCGAAGGCGGATCTTGCAAATGCGGCGACGGAAGAGAATTTTTGGAGCGCCCTGGAGACTTTCCAGGGGTATCCTTTTCATTTGACGCGGAGTATGGATGAAGATGGGAGCAAGAAATTCACTTATCGCCTGTTTGTGCCTGCAGCGGGAAGAGCAGGAGCGGGCCTGATCCTGGAACCGGATGGAATTATGATATCGATGACTGAGGTTCTTGTGGTTTTCGACAGAGTTTTGAAACTGCAGAACATGACAGAGAATCCTGAGCAGTTGGGAATATCAGATGACGGTTGTCTGTACGCGATATTGCTGGGGATCGGATTGATCCATTGTGAAGGAGTTCGCGGCAGCTTGGAATGCAAACCTGATGCAAATATGAGATAAGATATTCCATTCGTACGAGAAGGTGAGGGAGCTGCTACCGCATATCGCGGATTACCGTTTGAACGTGGTATCGGTAAGAGCGATGGAGCATCCGGAGAGGTATAAAAGCTGTTTACAGCAGATCTTTTGTATGTTAAGATTGAGTGAAGATAAGGATCGGCTGTATGAGTATGTGAAAAGCCATGAGAAAGAGCTGAACAGGATGGACAGCGTGGAGATGGCGGCTGCATTTGTGATGCTGGGGGAGCAGAAGCGGCTGCAGAAACTGATTGAGCGTCAGAAAGAGGAAGGGGAGGAGCCGAAGGTGTGTAAGGCGATTAGTGATCTGATACTGGATGGAGAGAAGCGGGGAGAGAAGCGCGGTCGTGAACAGGGGGAACAGATCGGCGAGAAGCGGGGCCGCGAACAGGGAGAGTTGATCGGCGAGAGGCGGGGAGAAAAACGTGGCCAGGAGCGGATGGCGAGTCTGATCATGGCGTTGTCGAAGAATCAAAAGGATGATTTGATCATACGGGCTGCTTCCGACAGTGTTTTCCGAAGGAAGCTTTTTAAAGAGTATAATCTGTAAATCGGTAATTACGGAAGGGCAGACCGAAAATAGAGACACAAAAATACATATGTATCGGAAAACGCGATCCCGAACAGCCGGATTTTATGTTCCCGAATGAGAAGTTCCTAAGGTTTTTTCCGAGAGAGCTGCTTCCTGCGGAAAAGGATGAGAGGATCAGGAGCGGGTGCTTCCATATCGGCGCATTCCTGGTAATCCGAAAGATCATATCCGATTATAAGCTGGATGAGATGATTGCAAGGATTGTCGGGCAGGATGCCGGACTGTTCCTGGATCTGGCTGCATACTCCATTATCACGGAGGAAAACGCCGGGCAGTATTATCCGGATTATGCCTACAATCACGCACTGTTTACCGATGACATGAAAATCTACAGTGACTCAAAAGTGTCTGGCTTTCTCCGGGATGTCACGGTTGACCAGCGGATACAGTTCCTGAATGAATGGAACGCGAAGCGGGACCACCGTGAGAGAATCTATATTTCCTACGATTCCACAAACAAGAGCCTGGTGAGCGGACTGGTTTTGGAAGCACAGGGTTCTTTCGAAAATGACCGAAGGAACAGTATCCGGGCTTTTAAAGTCAGCGGTACCACAATCAAGAGAAAGCTATATGCATCCGATAAAAAAGAACGTTACTTTCACATTTATTATGATGACGGAAGGAAAGCCTCGGAACGGGAGAAGCTGGCTGCGAAACGGAAGCAGCTGGATGACAGGAAGGTACTGGATGCCTACCAGGCCGGTGACAAAACAGCGGATGAGATTATAGGATTTATACAGTCAGGCGTCCCAAGAGCAGACGAATAAAAGTGATACAGGATACTTTTTTCGTCAGGATACGCAATTAGACAGGGGAGCGGGGAGCATGACATTAACGCAGTATAAAAAAGTAATTCAATCTTTAACCAGAGATGAATTAGAAGCTCATCTATTTGAGATGTTTAAATCTTCTAAAGGTTTCAAAGATATAGAAAGCAGCTACTGGAGTGAAGAATCCAATGATGAACAGATAGCCAGTCTGAAGAAACGCCTGGAAAAGGTATTTTGGAAGGAACCGTTTTCTTTGGGTGAATGCAAAGGTGTATTGAATGATTATCTGAGCAGAACTGCAGACGAAGGGACGAAGGCCCTGATGCATCTTGCATTCGCTGCTGAAGCCGCAGAACTTAGTGCAGCTTACGGTGACTTTGGAAAAAGATTTTACAACAGCCTTGAATCCTCGGCTGAAAAATTTCTGGATTATGCGAGACTGCATTCAGATTTCTTCAGGCTTCACGAAGCGGAATTCGAAAACCTCATATCTGCTGCCGCTCCTCTGGGCTATGGCGTATCAGATGATTTGGGATACATGGTGGAGAATGTTCGTATAGAACTCGGGTATTATGATGCTCCGAATGAGAACAGGGAAGCCCGTAAGGGGCGTTGAGGGTTAAAAAAACTCAGAAAGTTAAGGGAGAAATCTCGTAGGAAGTTCAGATTGTACCATTTGTATTTGGATTGTTATGTTTTGGGACTTGCGTTGACGTAGGCATATACATTTTCAGAAGAGGAGTGTTCAAGATGCATCCTAAAAAGCATCCGGACTATGATTCGGTGGCACTGACGAAAGAGATGATGACCAGGATGGCGGAAGCGTTTGGGAGATATGATGATCAAATAGTAAGAGAACAGCAGCATATGACATTGAATGAAGCGGCTGCCCAGTTCGGTATCACGTCCCTGAAAGCGAGAAAAATCCTTATCACGGCGGGGGTATATTCTACTGCGGTTTCACGGGAGGTTCAGGATTTGTACAGGAGGGGGAGAAGTGTTGAGGAGATCGGGCGTATATTAGATCTGAGCAGGGCTTCCATCCATTCTTATCTGCCGTATTCAAAGATGATCTATAAGATGGAGCGTCTTTCGACGACAGCGGAAAGAGAACTGCTGTACCGGAAACGGAAGAAGGCGAAAGCGGATCTTGCATGTGCGGCGACGGAAGAGAATCTTTTGGGCGCCCTGGAGATTTTTCAGCAGTATCCTTTTTATTTGTCGCAGGGTACAGATAAAGCTAGAAGCATGAAATTTACTTATCGCATGTCTGTACCTGCGGCGGGAAGAACAGGAACGAGCCTGGTTCTGGAACCGGATGGAATGACGATATCTATGACAGAGGTCCTTATGGTTTTTGACAGAATCTTGAGATTGCAGGACATGACAGGGAGCCTTGATCAGATGGGAATACCAAATGACAGTTTCTTGTACGCGATATTGCTGGGGATTGGATTGATCCATCGTGAAGGAGTATAAATCCGGTGATGCGATTTACTGCCCGGACTTTTCATTCGAGGTTGGTCGATGTGGTACAGGGTTGAACAGAATGGAATTTATCCCCTTGCGGTTTCCCGGCATTTCCGATATACTGAATATAGAGGTTGTGTGCGCGTAAGATGTTCAGATATGTCAGAACGGGAAGGAGGATGGGAAGCTATGTCTCTTAAGAAAAAACCGCTCCCAATCGGGACAGAATTTTTT
>CANQME010000031.1 GCA_947624815.1 uncultured Lachnospiraceae bacterium
TTTACGGATGATACGAAGACGGAATACCGGATCATGCATCCATTCGAACAGATCATCGATCTGGCGCAGGTGGACGCTCTGGTCCTGCCGCATCCGAATGAAGCGGGACAACCGCGGGGAGAGAACAGTTATTATATCATTCCGCTGAAATGACGTAATACGATAAATCGTCACTGGTGCCCAGCCTGCATGAAAACATTAATGCGCCGCTGCGAAGCAGATCCCATATCAGCTGAGCAGCGGCTTTCTGCGCTTTATGTCACGGAATCCGTACCGCAAACAGTTCGTTCTGTCCAGAAATAAAAGAGATGTTGACATTGTCCGCGGCATGTGTTATCCTATATTTAACGTTTAGGCTAAATGTTAAATGTGGAGGCGGAATTCATGGGACTGCAGGATACACTTAGGGCTCTGGCGGATCCGACGCGGCGGGAGATCTTAAACCTCCTGAAACCGGGCCGGATGTCCGCCGGCGAGATCGCGGAGCATTTCCCGGTCAGCGGCGCGTCCATTTCCAGGCATCTGTCAGTCTTAAAGGAAGCGGACCTGATCCGGGACCAGCGGGAGGGCAAGTACATTTTCTATGAGCTGAATGTGTCGGTTCTGGAGGAGATCATGCTCTGGATCACGGATCTGACGGGAGAGAGCGGCCGCGTTATGGTTCTCGGCTCTGTAAAGGAGGAGTGAATGCATTGGGAACGGTATAAATGGCAGATCATTCTGTCGTCAGGCCTGGTGTTCCTGCCTGCCGCTGCCGGACTCTGCCTGCTGGTGGCCGGCGCGGGAAGCGCGTCCTCCGAAGTCGGAGGGATAGCGTCTTCGATCGCGGGTGGACGCCTGAAGGCGATGATCGTTACGTCGCTGTTCTGTCTGCTGAATCATTTTCTGGCAGTCTGGCTCACGCTGCGCGATCCGAAGAACCGGGAACGGAACCAGCAAATGATAAGCTTTATCTTCTGGATCTGCCCGATTATATCGATCCTCAGCTGCGGGACCATGTACCGGATCTATACCGGCGCCCGCGCTGATCAGAGCATGGGCATGTTCGTATGCATAGGGCTGATGTTTATTGTTTTTGGAAATTATCTTCCCAAAACCGGGCAGAATCACACGGTGGGGATCCGCGTACCGTGGACGCTGGCGGATGAAGAGAACTGGAACGCGACTCATCGGTTCGGCGGCAGAGTCTGGGTCGCCGGAGGATTTCTGACGATGATCGGAAGCTTCCTTCCTGGGAGTCTGGGACACGGAATCGTGCCCGCGGCGCTTCTCATGGTTGCTTTGGTTCCGATCCTCTATTCTTATCTGTATGATCGTAAACAAAGAAAGCAGAGAAAGCTTTCCGAAACACAGATATCGCAGAGCGCTCAGACAGATCTTAAACAGCTGGACCCAGGCCGGACGGATGCCGGCACAAAAAGCATATATATCACATCCGCGGTTTCGGTCGGAATTCTCGCCGCGATCCTCATCGGAACGGCGGTGCTTATGTTCACCGGTAATATCCGCATCGACTTCGCGGACGATGCGTTCACGATCAAAGCCCTTTACTGGGACGATCTGACGGTCGCCTACGATGAGATTGACAGCCTGGAACTGCGGGAGTACGGCGTGCCGGGTTATCGAAGCTTCGGCTTCGGAAACGCGCGGCTGGGCATGGGGACATTTGAGAATGATGAATTTGGTTCATATACTCGATATACCTATGCAGGCAGCCGCCCCTGTCTGGTAATCGAGTCCGGCGGCGAAACCCTGGTCTTAAACGGAAAGAATGAGGCGGAGACACTGGCAATCTATGAGCGGCTGAAAACGGAGATTTCGAATTGATAAAAATTGCAAAATAACGGACATGAGGAGGAAATGAACAAATTATGGAATGGGGAACGGTTTCAATGGCCAGTATGGCCGGAATGGCATTTTCACTGATCGTATCAGTGGGGCTTCCTGTGGTTCTGGCGATTTGGGTCTGCCGGAAGCTTAAGGCGCAGCCGCAGCCGCTGCTGGTCGGCGCGTGTACCTTCGTCATCTTCGCGATGATCCTGGAGCAGATCCTTCACGCGGTGGTACTGGCCGCCGCGGGCACGGTCATGTCATCCAATATCTTCCTATACGCCCTGTACGGCGGACTGGCGGCGGCGCTGTTCGAGGAAACCGGACGGTTTCTCGCCATGCGTTATCTCACCAGAAAACGCTTAAACCGCGCGGACGCCGTGGCGTACGGCGTAGGACACGGCGGCATCGAGGCTGTGATGATCGTTGGAATGACCTGCGTCAACAATCTGGTCACCGCGGTGATGATCAATAACGGCAGCATCACGGAAGCGATGTCCCAACTGGATTCTGCGGTGGCCGAGCAGACCTATCAGCAGCTTTCGGTCATGTGGCAGTCGCCGGCTTACCTGTTCTATATGGCCGGAATGGAGCGGATCTCAGCCGTGATCCTGCAGATCGGGCTGTCCATGATCATGTACCTTGCGGTGAAGGAAGGACGCAGAAACTGCCTGATCCTGGCCTTCGCGATCCATTTCGCGGTTGATTTCCTGACCGTGCTCGGCTCCGGATTCCTTCCCACCCTGGCGCTGGAACTGGCGATTCTGGCGGTATCGGCTGCTGTGCTCTGCTATGCGTACCGGCTCAACGGCGGCGGAAAGACAGAGTGAGCGGAGAAGAATCTTACTTTCTTTCTTGATTTTGGCAGAAGAATACGGTATCCTATTGAGTGGGGCTGCGATGCGGCTCCACTTTCCGCGTGGCCGAAGGCGAAAGAGCGCCCGGGCCGCGCCGGTATTGATACGCTGCTCTGTTCCTGCCTGAGATTTTCCTGCTGCGGACGGAGGATCGAGAAAGAGAGGAATCATCGTGAAGATCACATTACTTGGAACCGGCAACGCCGCCGTTACAGAATGCTATAATACCTGTTTCGTCCTGGAGGACGCGGGGCAGTACCTGATGGTAGACGGAGGCGGAGGCAACGAGGTGCTGCACCGGCTGAAGACCGCCGGCTACGACTGGAAGGACATGCGTCATATTTTCGTGACCCATAAGCATATCGATCATCTGCTCGGCGTCGTCTGGATGATCCGTCTGATCACCCAGAACATGCACCGGGGCAAATACGACGGCGAGGCGTGGATCTACGCCCACGACGAGGTGGTCGATATCCTGACGAAGATTGCGGAGATGGTCCTGGAGAAGAAGACGCTGCACTTTATCGGGGAGCGGCTGCATTTCGTGACGCTCCACGACGGCGATGAGTTCGAGGCCATGGGGCACCGCTTCCGGGTGTTCGATATCCAGTCCACGAAGGCGAAGCAGTACGGCTTCACGGTGGGATACGGCGACGGGAAGAAGCTGACCTGCTGCGGCGACGAGCCCTACTGCGACTATGAGGAGCCATACGCCATCGGAAGCGACTGGCTGCTGCACGAGGCGTTCTGCCTCTATTCCCAGGCGGATATCTTCGATCCGTACAAGAAGAATCACTCCACGGTTAAGGACGCCTGCGAGCTGGCGGAGCGCCTGGGCGTGAAGAACCTGATTCTTTACCATACGGAGGATAAGAATATCCGCAGCCGCAAGGAGCTTTATACGGCGGAAGGGAAGCAGTATTACCACGGAAATCTCTATGTCCCTGACGATATGGAGGTCATTTCCCTTGACTGAGAGGAGCTGGAACCGCTTATGAACAACCGACCGCCGCTTGTAATCCTCACCGGTCCCACGGCCGTGGGAAAGACGGATCTGTCGATCCGCCTGGCGAAAGCCGTCGGCGGAGAGATCGTCAGCGCCGATTCCATGCAGGTCTACCGCCATATGGACATCGGCTCCGCCAAGGTGACGCCCGGGGAAATGGACGGCGTCCCCCACCATCTGATCGACGTGCTGGATCCGACCGAGGATTTCAATGTGGTCGCCTTCCAGGCCATGGCGAAGGAAGCGCTGAGCGGGATCTATGCGCGCGGCCATATCCCGGTCGTGGCCGGCGGCACCGGCTTCTATATCCAGGCGCTCCTCTATGATATCGATTTTACGGAGCATGACAGCGATACGGCGCTCAGGCGTAAGCTGGAACGGCTGGCGGCCGAGCGGGGGCCCGAAGCCCTTCACGCGATGCTACAGGCGGTCGATCCTGCGTCCGCCGAAGCCATCCATTCCCATAACGTCAAGCGGATGATCCGTGCCATCGAGTTCTACCGGCAGACCGGAGAGCCCATTTCCGAACACAATGAAGTCCAGAGAGCAAAAGAGTCCCCTTATCAGTTCCTTTATTATGTCCTTACGACGGACCGTCCCGTGCTCTATGAGCGGATCGAGAGGCGGGTAGACCAGATGATGAGCCAGGGGCTGGTGCAGGAGGTTCGCAGGCTGGCCGCCATGGGCTGCACCCGTCAGATGGTGTCCATGCAGGGTCTGGGGTACAAGGAGATCCTGGCTTATCTGGAGGGAGAGTACCCCCTGGAGGAAGCCGTCCGCATCATCAAGCGGGACACGCGGCATTTCGCCAAGCGGCAGCTCACCTGGTTTAAGCGGGAGAGGGACGTACGCTGGCTGAACCTGCCGGATTTTGACAATGACAGAACGAAAGTGCTTAACCATATCCTGAAGGATATGAAGGAAAACGGGATGCTGCCGGACAGCCCGGACCATGTGTCATAAAGGCTTATGGACCGGAAGGATCCGCACCGGACCAACACACATCAAGGAGAATAACAGGACATGCAGTCAGAATTGAACGAAATGTACCGGTCGCTCGGCGTCAGCGAAAGCGTGCTTCGTTTCGCCGAATCGGTGGAGACGGCCTTAAAGCCGCGGTTTGCCGCCATCGACGCCCGCGCCGAATACAACCAGATGAAGGTCATAAAGGCCATGCAGGACAACCGGGTCAGCGACATCCATTTCGCGGCCACCACCGGCTATGGCTATAACGATATCGGCCGCGACACGCTGGAGCAGGTCTATGCGTCCTGCTTCCATACCGAAGCGGCCCTTGTGCGTCCCCAGCTGATGAGCGGCACCCATGCGCTCCACATCGCGCTTTCCGGCAATCTGCGGCCGGGGGACGAGCTTCTGTCCCCGGCAGGCGGCCCCTACGACACGCTGGAGGAGGTCATCGGAATCCGGCCTTCCGTCGGTTCCCTGGCCGAATACGGCATTTCCTACCGGCAGGTCGATCTGCTGCCGGACGGCACCTTCGACTATGAGAACATAAGGAAAGCCGTCAACGACAAGACGAAGCTGGTCACGATCCAGCGCTCCAAGGGCTATGCGACCCGTCCCACCTTCTCGGTGGAGCAGATCGGGCAGCTGATCGCCTATGTGAAGAAGCTCAAGCCGGACGTGATCTGTATGGTGGATAACTGCTACGGGGAATTCGTCGAGCTTAACGAGCCCACCGATGTGGGCGCGGATATGATCGTCGGCTCCCTGATCAAGAATCCGGGCGGCGGACTTGCGCCCATCGGCGGCTACATCGCGGGACGGCAGGACTGCATCGACCGCGCCGCCTACCGCCTAAGCGCTCCCGGCCTCGGAAGAGAGGTGGGAGCCAGCCTTGGGCTCAACCAGTCGCTGTACCAGGGCTTTTTCCTGGCGCCTACGGTCGTGGCGGGAGCTTTAAAGGGAGCCGTCTTTGCGGCGAACGTCTATGAGAGACTGGGCTTCGCCGTTCATCCGAACGGAACCGAGGAGCGCCACGACATCATCCAGGCCGTCACCTTCGGAAAACCGGAGGCGGTGATCGCGTTCTGCGAGGGCATCCAGGCCGCGGCGCCTGTGGACAGCTTCGTGAAGCCGGAGCCGTGGGACATGCCCGGTTATGATTCGCCGGTGATCATGGCCGCCGGCGCCTTCGTGCAGGGCTCGTCCATCGAACTCAGCGCCGACGCGCCCATCCGGCCGCCGTACACGGTGTTTTTCCAGGGCGGACTGACCTGGTACCACGCCAGACTGGGGATCCTTAAGTCCCTGCAGGCCCTGTGCGACGCGGGTCTCGTGACCCTTCCGCAGGAGGCGATCTGACGGCGTTTCGGCAGTCCTGGAACCTTTACGTTTCCATTACATTTTTATAAATCTGTATACATTGATGCCAGTTTATGGTAAACTATATTATGTATGTCCATTTTCGCCGGCGCGCTTGGGGAGCTGCAGACTGGAGGTATTATGGACACAAAGAAGATGAAGGATATCCCGGAGGACAGCCGCCCCTATGAGCGGTGTATCCGGATGGGGCCGGGGGCTTTAAGCGACGAGGAGCTTTTGTCCGTCATCATACGGACCGGGAGCCGCGGGAAGAACTGTCTGGAGACAGCCAGACAGATCCTGGCTCTCAGCTATCCGGAGGACGGCATCCTGGGGCTTGGCCATCTCTCCCTGCAGGATCTGATGGGAGTGGAGGGGATCGGCGCCGTCAAGGGGATTCAGCTTCTGTGTATCGGCGAGCTGTCCCGGCGGATCAGCAAGCGGTTCGCCATCTCCCGGATCCGGGTCTTCAGCCTGCCGGAGGAGGTCGTGAACTACTACATGGAGGATATGCGCCATATGGAACAGGAGCATATGTACGCCATGTATCTGGACGGGAAGCACCGGCTGATCAAGGATATGCTGATTTCCAAGGGAACCGTCAGCACGACGGTGATCTCCCCGCGGGAGATCTTCATCGAGGCGGTGCGCTGCCGGGCGGCAGGCGTGATCCTCGTACACAACCATCCCAGCGGCGACCCGACGCCCAGCCGTCAGGACTGTCTGATGACGGAGCGGGTGCGGGAGGCAGGGAACCTTCTGGGGATCCATCTCCTGGATCATGTGGTGATCGGCGACCGGTCCTACTGCAGCTTTAAAAGAGAAGGAAAACTAGCATGAATTCCAAATACAACCGCTACATTCTGATCGGACTGACCATCCTTTGCCTGGCCCTGATCGCCGTGACCTCGTTTACGGATCAGTGGCTGGCGCCGCTGCGCACGGCGGTCGGTTATCTGGTGATCCCGATCCAGACCGGCGTGAACCGGGTCGGCGTAGAGGTCTACGATCAGGTGGCAGACTACACGAAGCTGAAATCCGCCCTGCGCCAGAACGAAGAGCTGCGCAGGCAGATCGCGGATCTGACCGAAGAAAACAACCGTTTGACCTCCGAGGTGTTCGAGCTGGACCGGCTCAGGGAACTTTATGAGCTGGACCAGGAGTATATGCAGTACGAGAAGACCGCGGCGCGGGTCATTGCCAATGACTCCGGAGACTGGTTCCAGGTCTTCCGCGTGGACAAGGGATCCGCGGACGGCATCCAGGAAGGGAACAACGTTCTGGCCTGCGGAGGACTGGTCGGCATCGTCACCGACGTGGGCGCCCATTACGCGACGGTCCGTTCCATCATCGACGATTCCAGCCGCGTCAGCGCCATGGCGCTTCAGTCCGGCGACACCTGCATCGTGGGCGGCGACCTGACCCTTTACCGGGAGGGCCGTCTGACGATCTCGAATATCCAGAAGGACGGCGACGTAAAGGACGGCGACCGGATCGTCACCTCCAACATCAGCTCCAGCTATCTGCCCGGCATCCTGATCGGCTACGCCAAGGACATCACCCTGGACAACAATCAGCTGACCAGCTCCGGCTACCTGGTGCCTGTGGCGGAATTCCATAATCTCCGGGAGGTTCTGATCATCACCGATGTGAAGCAGACCGGGGATCCGGAGGTGGAATGATGAGACGGGCGCTTGTCAATCTGGCTCTGATCCTTGTTGCGTTTACGATCCAGAACTGCGTGTTCCCGCTGATCCCGGTGATGGTGTCGACGCCGAACCTGCTGCTGATCCTGACATTTTCCTTCGGCTTCATGGACGGGAGACGGATGGGCATGCTCTACGGCGTTCTGGCCGGCGTCATGCTGGACCTTTTTTACAGCGGTCCGTTCGGCTTCTATACGCTGTTTTACGTGTATGTGGGTTATATCAACGGGATCTGTACGAAGTACTTCTATGAGGATTTCGTCACGATCCCCCTGATCCTAAGCGTCGCCAACGAGCTGGCCTACAACCTGTATGTGTATGTGTTCCGTTTCCTGATCCGCGGGCGGCTGGACTTTTGGTACTATTTCCGGGAACTGATGGTGCCGGAGACGATCTTCACCGTCGTCACGACCCTTTTCCTTTACCGGCTTCTTCTGTATATTAACAGGAAGCTTAAGGACTTTGAAAGCGGGAGGGATACGACCCTTGTTTAAAGAGATTCTGGAGATCATTCTGGAGTACGTAAAACGCCTGGTCACATCCAGGCTTTTTCTGCTGTTCCTCATCTTTGCGGGCATGTTTACGGCTCTGGTGGGACGTCTCTTTCATCTGCAGATCATCGACGGGGAGAAGTACCTGGACGATTACGTGACCACGACGTTTCGGACGATGACCACGCCGGGAACCCGGGGCAATATCTACGATGCCGACGGCAATCTCCTGGCCTACAACGAACTGGCCTATTCCGTCACGCTGCGGGATACAGGCACCTACAAGAACAACCAGTCCATGAACCTGATGCTCTATCAGCTGATCCGGATCCTGGACAAGCACGGGGAGACCGTGGCGTCCAAGCTGGAGCTGGATTTCGACGCGGAGGGGAACCTGGTCTATACATCGGCCACGGAGGCTGCCCGCAAGCGCTTTCTGCGCGATTACTACGGCCTGACCTCCGTGGACAAGCTGGACGACGCCGACGGCAGATACCCGTCGAACATCACCGCGCCGGAGCTTCTGGCGCAGCTTCGTTCCAAAAGCCGCTACGATCTGGACAGTCTGAAGGACAAGAACGGCAACGCCATCGTCCTTACGGACCGGGAAGCCCTTCAGATCGCCCATCTCCGGTACGCGCTGTCGATGATCGCCTACCGCAAGTACGTTACGGTCAATGTGGCGGACCACGTTTCCCAGGAGACGGTGGCCGATATTCTGGAGCACACGGCAGATATGGACGGGGTGGAGATCGCGGAGTCCACGGTGCGGGTCTATAACGACGCCGTCTATTTCGCGCCGATCATCGGCTATACGGGCAAGGTGCAGACGGAGCAGCTGGAACAGCTCCAGGAGCAGGATCCCAGCTACGACGCCAACGACATCGTCGGACGGACCGGGGTGGAGGCGTCGATGGAATCCGTACTCCACGGCAAGAAGGGCGTCACCAACATGTACGTGGACAGCTACGGGCAGATCCTGAAGGTGGAGGACGATTCCACGGAGCCGGAGGCGGGCGAGGATATCTACCTGACCATCCGCAGCGATCTGCAGAAGGGCATCTATCACCTGCTGGAGCAGCAGCTCGCAGGTGTCCTGGTATCCCATCTGGTGAACCGGGACGTAACCGAAGAGGAGAACCGCGACTCCAGTAAGATCAAGATCTCGATCAAGGACGCTTATTACCAGCTTATCAACAACAACGTGCTTTCCTTAAGCCATATGGAGGGAGAGGACGCTTCGCCCATTGAGCGGCAGATCTATGAGAAATACGTGTCGTCCCGCGAGCGGATCCTTCAGGACATCGAGGCTCAGCTGGACGATCCCGGCGCGCCTCCGCTTTCGGAGCTGCCCGAGGATATGCGTTCCTATATGAGCTATATCGAGACCTATCTTGCCGGAGATACCGTGGGTATCATACGGCGGGATCTGATTGATTCGGAGAATGAACAGATCATTGCCTGGAACGAGGGCGGCATCAGCCTCCGCGAGTATCTGTACGCCGGGATTTCCGGAAGCTGGGTTGATACGACGAAGCTGGAGACGGAGCATAAGTATTCCAGCGCGGACAGCAGCTTTACGACCCTTAAGGAGTACGTTATCGGGGCACTGCGGGAAGATGCGGCCTTTACCAAGCGGATCTACCGGTACCTTGTCAACCAGGATATCGTCACCGGAAGGGAGCTCTGCCTGGCGCTCTATTACCAGGGAGCGCTTCCCTATGACGAAGAGCAGGTGCGGCTCCTGACGGAGAACGGGGCCGATTACGCGTTCGATTTCCTGGTCGATAAGCTGACCAAGCTGGAGATCACGCCGGCCCAGCTGGCCCTCGACCCATGTACGGCCGGCTGTACCGTAGTCGACATCCGGACGGGAAAGGTCCTGGCCGTGGTCACCTATCCCAGCTATGACAACAACCGGATGAGCGGAAGCGTGGACGCGGTTTACTTCAACCAGCTGAACAACGACCTGTCGCGTCCTTTCTACAACAACGCTACCCAGGCGCTTAAGGCCCCCGGCTCGACGTTTAAGCCGATCACGGCTATCGCGGCCCTGGAAGAACATGCGGTGACCATCGACGAGAAGATCGAGTGTACGGGCCGTTACACGGAAGTTACGAACCCGATCCGCTGCTGGATCTATCCCGGCAGGCACGGGCAGCTGACCATCGCCGAGGGCATCCAGGAATCCTGCAACTATTTCTTCGCGGAACTGGCACACCGTCTCTCCACGGACGCAAACGGCGTGTACTCCACGGACACGGGCTTAAAGATCATCCAGAAGTATGCGACGATGTTCGGCCTTGACCATACCTCGGGCATCGAGATCGAGGAGAACTCGCCCAGCCTTTCCGATATGGACCCGGAGCGTTCCGCCATGGGGCAGGGCACCCACGCCTATACGAACGTGCAGCTTTCCCGCTATGTAACCGCGCTGGCCAACCGGGGCAGCGTCTACGAGCTGAGCCTGATCGACCACATTACAGAGCCGGACGGGACCATGGTGCAGGAATATACGCCGCGGATCTCCAATCAGATCCAGGTGGCGGATTCCACCTGGGATACCGTACAGCAGGGCATGCGCAACGTGATCGCCCTGGGATCGGTCCGGACGATCTTCAAGGATCTGGAAGTGGATATCGCAGGCAAGACCGGTACAGCCCAGGAGAACGCACGCGGCAACCACGCGTTCTTTATCTCCTACGGACCCTACGCGAACCCCGAGATCAGCGTTACCGTGAATATTCCCTACGGCTACAGTTCCGCGGAGGCGGCGGCCGTGGCAAAGAACGTGTACCGTCTGTATTACGGATATACGGACCTGGATTACATCATGAACACCGGCGCCTTGGATGCGACCAACATCGTCGTCGGCGACTAACAGTGATCAGCGTGATCGAACGCAAGGAGGGATATCATGAAGAATTCCGTCGTAATCAAAAGCAACCGCTCCGGAATGACCGTGATTCTGGATCCGGAGCTGCCCTTCGAACAGCTCTTAAAGGACGTGGCAGCCAAGTTCGGGGAAAGCGCCAGGTTCTGGGGCTCCGTGCAGATGGCCCTGTCGCTGGCCGGCAGGGATCTGTCCCCGGAAGAGGAATTTGAACTGGTCAATGTGATCACAGGCAACTCCGATATCGAGATCCTGTGCCTCCTGGACCAGGATCTGGAACGTACCAGGAAGTGCGAAAAGGCTCTGAACGAGAAGCTGATGGAGATCTCGGCCGCCAGCGGCCAGTTCTACCGCGGCACGCTGAAGGAAGGGGAGAGCATCGACGCCGAGACCAGCATCGTCGTCATCGGAGACGTGGAGAAGGGCGCCAGGATCATTTCCAAGGGCCATGTGGTGGTGATCGGCGATCTGCGCGGCTCCGTCGTCGCAGGCGTGTCCGGCAACTCCGAAGCGATCGTGGCCGCCATGGAGATGGCGCCGTCCTCCCTGCGGATCGCGGACTTTGAGGTGCCCTGTTCCCCGAAGGGGAAACGGCTGGCGAAGGGTCCGGTGACCGTAAGCGTGGAGGACGGTCAGCCCGTCGTGAGGAGCATGCGGAAAGGGCTGTTCGGCTGATGCGCCCGCCCGCCTCTCAGACGGCCCGCCGGCCTTCCGTAAAGGGTATGGCCAGTCGTCGTCTTAGACAAAATTTATCTTGAAAAATATACAAAATGCTACTGGAAATATCCATAAAGATAGGGTAGAATATCTTTGAAAGTTAATTTCTTGGAGGAATCAGACATGAGCGAAGTCATCGTTGTTACCTCCGGAAAAGGCGGGGTGGGCAAGACCACAACCTCCGCCAACATCGGGACAGGCCTTGCGGTCCTCGGGAAGCGCACCGTGATGATCGATACGGACATCGGGCTGCGCAATCTGGACGTCGTGATGGGCCTGGAGAACCGGATCGTTTACAATCTGGTCGATGTGGTGGAGGGGAACTGCAGAATGAAGCAGGCCCTGATTAGAGACAAGAGATACCCGAACCTGTATCTGCTACCTTCCGCACAGACAAGAGATAAATCGGCAGTGAATCCGGAACAGATGATCAAGCTGGTGGACGATCTGCGTGACGATTTCGATTACATACTGCTCGATTGCCCGGCCGGGATTGAGCAGGGCTTTCAGAACGCCGTGGCGGGCGCCGACCGGGCTCTGGTGGTGACGACGCCGGAGGTATCCGCCATACGGGATGCCGACCGCATCATCGGGCTGTTGGAAGCAGGTCAGCTGCGAAGCATCCATCTGATCGTCAACCGGGTCAGGCACGATATGGTGCGCCGGGGCGACATGATGTCGGTAGACGATGTGATGGACATCCTGGCGGTGCCGCTGATCGGCGCCGTTCCGGACGATGAAGCGATCGTCATCTCCACGAACCAGGGCGAACCGCTGGCGGGTACGGATACCGCGGCGGGACAGGCTTTCCTGGATATCTGCCGGCGCCTGCTGGGCGAGGATGTGCCGTTTAGCCTTCCGAACGTGTCTTACGGTCTTCTCGGCCGCCTGACCAGCTTCCTGAAGAGGGCTTAGGAGGTGCGTCATGAAGAACAGGCGTACAGCCGTACGGAAGAGAAACCGTTCGGGAGCGATCGCGGCGAAGCGGCTGCGTTTCCTGCTGGCCGCGGATCAGACCGGTTTCCCGCCGGAAGTGCTCGCGATGCTCAAGAGCGATCTGTACCGCGTCCTTTCCCGATATGTGGATGTGGACGCATCGGGGCTGGAGCTTTCGGTTCGGCGAACGGACGGCAACACGACGGAAGAGGACGTTGATTTCCCGGCGGCTCTTTATACGGTGATACCGGTAAGAAGCCTCAGACTTAAGGGGACTGTTTCATGACTTTTTTTGATTATCATTTCCGAAGATACAATTTCCGTGTGCTTCTGTACATGGTGGCTTTAAGCGTGATCGGCCTGATGGCCATCTACAGCGCCACCAACCAGAATCTGAGCACGGTCAACAAGCAGCTTATGGGGATCGGAGTCGGTCTTGCGGCGGCGCTCGTGCTGTCGCTGATCGATTATCACTGGATCCTGTCCTTCCATATACTGATCTATCTGGCGTGTGTGGCGTTTCTGGCGGCCGTGATCCTGTTCGGCCGCAGCCGCGGCATTTCCACGCGTTGGCTGCAGCTCCCGGTTATCGGTCAGATCCAGCCGTCGGAGTTTGTCAAGATCGGGATCATCCTGTTCTTCTCCTGGTATTTCGAACGGTATCAGGAGAAGATCAACCGGTTTCCCGTGGTATTTGCGGCTGCAGCCATTTTTGCGGTGCCAGCGGTCCTGATCTACAAGCAGCCCAATCTTTCCACGCTGATCGTCATGACCATCGTCGTGGCCGCGATCGTCTTCTCTTCGGGGATCAGCTACCGCTGGATCCTCGGAGTGCTGGCCGTGGCCATTCCGGCCGTGTTCCTGCTTTTTTACCTGCTCCAGAGGGGGATGATCCCGTTTTTGGAGCAGTATCAGGCGAACCGGATCCTGTCCTGGCAGAACCCGGAGCTGTATTCCGAGACCTATTATCAGCAGGAGAACTCCATCATGGCCATCGGCTCCGGTCAGCTCTGGGGCAAGGGCTGGAACAACACCGGCATACTCTCGGTCAAGGCCGGGAACTTCCTCGTGGAGGAGCAGAACGATTTTATCTTCGCGATCATCGGGGAAGAGTTCGGGTTTGCGGGCGCGGTCTTCGTGATCGGTCTGTATTTCGTCCTGGTCTGCGAATGCCTTCTGATGGCCATGCGGGCCGGAGACCTTTCCGGACGTATGATCTGCGTAGGGATGGCGACGCTGATCGGGTTCCAGAGTTTTGCCAATATTGCGGTGGCCACGGCGATATTCCCCAATACGGGCCTGCCGCTTCCGTTTATCAGCTCGGGCGTCAGTTCGCTTCTGAGTCTGTTCATTGGTATGGGGATTGTTCTGAATGTAGGTCTGCAGCGCAAGTACAATAACGAATAAAGGAGGAGTGTACATGAATGTAGGTTTGATCGCACATGATTCCAAGAAAAAACTGATGCAGAATTTCTGTATCGCATACAGGGGAATCCTCAGCAAGCATTCCCTTTACGCCACCGGAACAACCGGGCGGCTGATCGAGGAAGTAACGAATCTAAACGTGCACAAGTATCTTGCCGGCCATCTCGGCGGGGCGGAGCAGATGTGTACGGATATCGAGCAGGATCAGCTGGATCTGGTGATCTTTTTCCGCGAGCCCGTATCACCTAAACGGACCGATCCTGACGGAAGCAATATCATCCGGATGTGCGACCTTCACAATATTCCGGTCGCCACGAACCTGGCTACCGGCGAGCTGCTGATCAAGGCGCTTGAGCACGGCGATCTGGAGTGGCGCGAGATGTACAAATAGTCCGCCGCATATGGGAACCGGCGGTCAGGAGGTAAATTCTGATGGGCATTCAAACCGGCAGACGGCGTATCGCGATCCGTCCTGTGTTGACTTATGCGGCTTTTGCGGTACTGGTATCCATGACCGGCTGCGGCGAGCGGGAATTCGAGAATCCCTACCTGTTTGAGAACCGGGACATGGATCTGGGAACCATGCTTGACGGCAGCGGCTCTCCGGGCGGCGAAGACTCCGGCCTCGGAAAGCTGTTTGCGTCAGGGCTGTGCGTCGTGACGGATGAATCGGTTTACGA
This sequence comes from uncultured Lachnospiraceae bacterium, assembly GCA_947624815.1. GTDB lineage: Bacteria > Bacillota > Clostridia > Lachnospirales > Lachnospiraceae > UBA3402. The sequence goes on from CANQME010000031.1 coordinate 14,867, forward strand.
TACGGCGGAGATCACATCGGAAGCGGGAGCGCTCTTTGATCTGTCCTCCTGCGAGACGCTATACAGCAAGAACGCCTTTGAGCGTCTGTATCCTGCCAGCATCACCAAGGTTATGACGGCGCTCCTGGCGATCAAATACGGCGACCTGTCCGATACGGTGACCGTCACGGAGGATGCGGTGATCACCGAGTCCGGCGCGACCCTCTGCGGGATCCACCCGGGCGACCAACTGACCCTGGAACAGCTTCTGTACGGTCTGATGCTGCCATCCGGCAACGACGCCGGCGCGGCCATCGCCGTACATATCGCCGGAAGCATCGAGGCGTTTGCCGATATGATGAATGAAGAAGCAAAGTCCCTGGGCGCGACGGATACGCATTTTGTCAATCCCCACGGTCTCACGGACGAGAACCATTATACGACGGCCTATGATTTGTACCTGATCTTTCAAGAGGCTCTGAAGCTTCCGAAATTCCGCGAGGTCACGGGCACCGTATCGTATACGGCGTCCTACACCGACGCGTCGGGGAATCCGGTGGAGCAGACCTGGGGCGGAACGAATCAGTACATGCTCGGCAACCGGCAGACCCCTGGTGACCTGACCGTGTTCTCCGGCAAGACCGGAACGACGCAGGCCGCGGGAAGCTGCCTGATCATGGCGACGCGGGATAATTCCGACGGAGGCGAGTATATTTCCGTCGTTCTGAAGTCCGAAAACAGAAGCAGTCTGTACGATAACATGACAAAGTTAATTTCCAAGATCGACAATTAGTGATTGCCTTTTCGGACGAGATATACTATAATTGATTTGAAAATAAATAACTTTTTATACAACCTATCTATCACTCAAGGAGGACAAACACATGGTGCAGATTATCGCAGGCGACAAGGGAAAGGGAAAGACCAAATATCTGCTGGACAAGGCCAACGCAGCGATCAAGGAAGCGAAAGGCTCCATCGTTTATCTGGATAAAAGTTCCAAGCATATGTATGAGCTGAACAACAAGATCCGTCTGATCAACGTTAAGGGATTCGATATCAACGACAGCTCAGGATTTCTTGGTTTTGTCAGCGGGATCATTTCTCAGGATCACGATCTGGAGATCATGTTCCTTGACAGCTTCCTGAAGCTTGCCTGCCTGGAGGGTCAGGACATTACGGAGACGGTGAACGCGCTGGAGCAGATCGGCGAGAAGTTCCATGTGACATTCGTTCTTAGCGTATCGAGAGACGCCGACGCGCTTCCCGACAGTATGAAGGAGAAGATTACGATCTCTCTGTAAGATCTGAATATTTTCGATAATTTATGATACAAAGAGCCTGCTGCGCCAGGCTCTTTTTGAGGAGAACCGGTTCTATGGCGAAACGCAATCAGAAGATAGTCAAATACCGCCGCCCGCTGCGGATCAATATCGGAATGATCATATTCTTCGTTATTTTTCTGTATCTGGCGTTCTATGTCTATCAGTACAGCACCAGGGATAAGGTGCAGCCCTATGAGGTGACAGAGGGCGCGATCGCCGGCGACCGGAACTTTACAGGGATCATCCTGCGGGACGAGACGACGGAATCCGCCCGGCAGAGCGGGTACATCAATTACTATATCCGCGAGGGCAGGAGAGCGGCGGCAGGAACCAGCGTCTACTCCATGGATGAGACCGGGGAGGCCGCGAAGCTTCTGGAGGAGAACGCCTCCTCGGAGCAGCTGGCCGATGAGGATGTGGCCAACGTCAAGAAGGCGCTGTCCGCGTTCAGTCTGTCGTACTCCGATATGGATTTCGACCAGATCTACGATTCCAAATATTCGCTGGACGCCATGGTCATGGAGTATGCGAACTTCAACGCCGTCAGTGCGGACGAGCAGCTTGCCGAGCAGCTGGGAGGCAATTTCTCCCAGATACAGACGCCGGCCAGCGGCGTGATCTCGTACTCGATCGACGGCTTCGAAGATCTGGACGCTTCCCAGATCTCGGAGAGCTGCTTTGACCGCAGCCAGTACAGCCGTGCCATCACCCACGCCGGCGATCTGGTCGAGCAGGGTACTCCGATCTTCAAGGTCATCACCGACGACAACTGGTCCCTGGTCTTTCCGCTGTCCGATGCGGATGTGACGGATTTCCACGATTCTACATCGCTTACCGTGCGCTTCCCGGGGCACGGCCTTACCACGGAGGGAGCGTTCTCCATGATCACGGGAACCGACGGAAAGCCTTACGGGAAGCTGGACTTCGACCGCTACATGGTGCAGTTTGTCTCAGAACGGTACCTGGACTTCCAGGTCGTGATGGAGGTGGCGCAGGGCCTGAAGATCCCGGTCAGCGCCGTTACCTCGAAGAACTTTTATCTGGTACCCGTCACCTATCTGACCACCGGCGGCGATACGGATCAGGAGGGCTTCAACAAGGAGATCTACACGGAGAACGGCACCCTGGTGCAGTTCGTGCCCGCGACGATCTATTATTCCACCGATGAATTCTATTACATCGATACGTCGGAGGGCGAGGAGATCCATGCAGGCGACTATCTGGTCAAGCCCGATTCCTCCGACCGTTTCCAGGTGGGGCAGACTGCGTCGCTGCAGGGCGTCTATAATATCAACCGCGGATATTCGGTCTTTAAGCAGATCGAGATCCTGGCACAGAACGACGAGTTCTATACGGTGAAGAAGGGAACCAGCTATGGTCTGAGCGTCTACGATCACATTGTGTTGGACGCATCTGCCGTGGCGGGAGAGGATCAGCTGATCTATCAATAAGAAGGAGCTGGTGTCATGGTTGCAGAACGGTATCACGAGATTCAGGCGAGGGTTGCGGCGGCCTGCGGGCGTTCCGGCCGCAAGACATCGGACGTCACGCTGATTGCAGTCAGCAAGACCAAGCCTGTCGATATGCTGAAGGAGGCCTACGATGCGGGGGCCAGGGATTTCGGCGAGAACAAGGTTCAGGAGATCCTTGAGAAGTATCCGCAGCTGCCGGCGGATATCCGCTGGCACATGATCGGCCATTTGCAGACCAATAAGGTGCGACAGGTCGTCGGAAAGGCGTGTCTGATCCATTCCGTCGATTCGGTGAAGCTGGCCCGGGAGATCGAGAAGGAGTCCGCAAAACAGAATATTGTAACGCCTGTCCTGCTGGAGATCAACGTGGCCCGGGAGGAGAGCAAATTCGGATTCTTCCTGGAGGAAACACAGGACGCACTGACGGAGATCGCGGCGCTGCCTCACGTCGGCGTTCAGGGGCTTATGACCATCGCGCCCTTCGTGGAGGATGCGGAAGAAAACAGACAAATTTTTCGTAAATTGCATCAATTTTTTATTGACATGCAACACAAAAACGTCGATAATGTTAATATGAATGTTCTCTCCATGGGCATGACCGGAGACTTCGAAGTCGCGATAGAAGAAGGGGCCACCATGGTGAGAGTAGGCACCGGTATTTTCGGTGAACGACAAAAAAGGGAGAGTTTTTAACGATGGGTGTTTTTGGCAAATTTATGGACAGCATTCGGCTGCGCGACAATGAAGACGACGATTACTTCCTGGATGATGATTACGAAGATGACAAGCCTGCCAAGAAGAGCCTGTTCGGCAGCGGAAGCCGCCAGGACGACGACTATTACGACGATATAGAAGAGGAAGAGCCTCCCAAGCCCCGTTTTCTGGGCAGCAGCAGCCGTTCCGCCAAGGTAGTTCCGATGAAGCAGCGTTCCATGGAGGTGTCCATGGTGAAACCGACCTCCATCGAGGACGCGAAGGAGATCTGCGATTACCTGTTGGCAGGCAAGGCGGTGGTCCTGAATATGGAGGGGCTTCAGACAGAGGTGGCCCAGAGGATCATTGATTTCACCTCCGGCGCGACCTACTCCATGAACGGCAACCTGCAGAAGATCTCCAACTACATATTCATCGCAACTCCGGAATCCGTCGAGTTGTCCGGCGATTTCCAGGATCTCCTGGGCGGCGGAAACAGCATGGATATCTCGGGACTGAATTTCCGGATCTGACCGGAACCGAATTTACAGCAGGCATTCCCTTGTCTGTGATCCGCCGCAGGACGGCGGCAGAGCCGATGGGGTGGAGTGTCTGCTTTTTTATATGACAGGAGAGGGGAATGAGATGATGACGGACAGACGACTGACCGTTCACAGAGACGGCAAACCGATCTATGATATTGTATTGTCCGGTTCCTTTGCGGAGCTGGCGGAAGAGGTGAAGAAGCTGGATATCGGCGGGCGGCGGATCTGCATCGTGACCGATTCAACCGTGGCGGAGCTCTATCTGGAGACAGTCTCGTCGATCCTCGCAGGCTGCTGCAGTACCCTGATCTCCTTCGTATTTCCCGCCGGAGAGGAGCATAAGAACCTGGATACGGTCCGCAGCCTGTACCGGCATCTGATCGTCAACCGGTTCGACCGGAAGGACATGCTGGCGGCGCTTGGCGGCGGAGTGGTCGGCGATCTGTGCGGCTATGCAGCGGCCACCTATCTGCGTGGAATCTCATTTATCCAGATCCCGACCACCCTTCTTTCCCAGGTGGACAGCTCCATCGGCGGCAAGACAGGCGTGGATTTCGACTCCTACAAGAATATGGTCGGCGCGTTCCACATGCCATCTCTGGTATATACCAATGTCAGTACGCTGAAGACCCTTCCGCCCGAGCAGTACAGCTCCGGGATGGGAGAGATCATCAAGCACGGGCTGATTCGCGACCGGGACTATTACCGGTGGCTTTATGAGAACCGGGAACAGATCCGCCAAAGAGACGCCGGCGCCTGTCTGACGATGATCGGGCGCAGCGACGAGATCAAGCGGCAGGTCGTGGAGAACGATCCGACGGAACAGGGAGAGAGGGCGCTACTGAATTTCGGACACACGCTTGGCCATGCGATCGAAAAGCTGGCAGAGTTTACCATTCCACACGGCCACTGTGTCGGGCTTGGACTTCTGGCCGCGGCGGAGATCTCCCGCAGACGCGGCTGGATCCGCGGGGAGGATCTTATGCAGCTTCAGACGGTCCTTCGCGAATACGATATGCCGGTGAGCGTAAGCGGTCTTAAGCCCGCATCCATTCTGGCCGCCACGAAGAACGACAAGAAGATGGACAGCGGAAGGATCCGCTTTATCCTGCTGCGTTCGATCGGCGACGCAGTGATCGACCGGACGGTCACAGAGAAAGAGATGGAAGATGCGCTGAACACGATACTCATGTAATCTGGAAGGAGAATTCGATATGAATAGACGGATCATCCGGCTGGCGTTAAGCTTTCTGCTGTTCTGGATCCTGTTTGCGTTTGATCAGTTCACCAAAAAGCTGGCTGTCGCACGGCTGATGGGCCGGGAACCGTATGTGATCTTGAAGGGCGTATTTGAATTGCAGTATTCCGAGAACGAAGGCGCGGCCTTCGGGCTTCTGCAGGGTCAGCAGCTTTTGTTCTATCTGGTGGCGTTTCTGGTGTTCGCCGCGGTGCTTTATCTGTTGTGGACCCTGCCGGAAAAGTCCCATTACCTGCCTCTGATCCTGTGTCTGACCGTGATCGCCTCCGGGGCGGCCGGGAATCTGGCTGACCGCGTCAGCCAGGGCTATGTGGTGGATTTCCTCTATTTTAAGCTGATCGATTTCCCGATCTTTAATGTTGCCGACTGCTGCGTGACCGGCGGCACGGGTCTGCTGTTCGTTCTGCTGTTCTTCGGCTTCTACAGCGAGGAGGAGCTTTCGGCCATGGTTCCCTGGAGAAAGGAGAAGCAGTGAAGCAGCGGCTGGTGGCAGGGCAGGAGGAAGAGACATGCCGGGTCGACCGCTATCTGGCCGGACACTGCGGCGATTTGTCGCGGTCCTATCTGCAGAAGCTTCTGAAATCCGGCGAGGTCCTGGTAAACGGATCTCCGGTAAAGCCGAATTATAAGGTGAGCGCAGGGGACCGGATCGAATTTGAGCTGCCGGAAGCAGAGGAACCGGAGATTGAGGCCAGAGAGATGCCTCTGGACATTCTGTATGAAGACGAGGATGTTCTTCTGGTCAACAAGCCCAAAGGCATGGTCGTTCATCCGGCCGCGGGACATACGGACGATACGCTGGTCAACGGACTGATGGCCCACTGCAGGGGGCAGCTGTCCGGGATCAACGGCGTGATGCGGCCTGGGATCGTTCACCGGATCGACCGCGATACCACCGGCATCCTGATCGTCTGCAAGAACGATCTGGCCCACAACTCCCTCGCACAGCAGTTAAAGGATCATACGGTCACAAGGCGGTATGAGGCCATCGTATGCGGCGTCATAAAGGAGGACGAGGGCGTTGTGGACGCCCCCATCGGCCGCCATCCGATCGACCGGAAGAAAATGGCCGTAAACGTCAAAAACGGCAGGAGAGCGGTGACGCACTACCGGGTGCTGGAGCGCTTCCGGGACTATACCCATATCGAATGCCGTCTGGAAACCGGCCGGACCCATCAGATCCGCGTCCATATGAGTTCCATCCATCATCCGGTTCTGGGCGATTCCGTATACGGCCCCGCCCGGTGTCCGTTTTCTCTTCAGGGGCAGACGCTTCATGCGGGTGTCCTGGGATTCGTTCATCCCAGGACCGGAGAATATATGGAATTTCATGCTCCTTTACCGGAATATTTCTCAAATCTATTGGAAAAACTGAGAAAATAAAGCGAATTGAAATAAATTCATACTATACTTTCGGGAATGATTGATGTATAATTTTTCTGTAATCTTTTAATTGCTTCTGCAGACAGGAAGGAGAAGGGATATGGAAGGAAAGCTTATCATCACGATCGGACGGCAGTGCGGAAGTAAAGGACGTTCCATCGGTCAGAAACTTGCGGAAACGATGGGGATTAAGTGCTACGATAAAGAGATTCTGACCGAGGCGGCCAAGAACAGCGGCCTCTGCAAGGAAGTATTCGAATCCCATGACGAGAAGGCGGCGGGCAGCTTCCTTTATTCGTTCGTCATGGACACCTATTCCATGGGTTATAACACTTCCTCATATATGAATATGCCGATCAACCACAAGGTCTTTCTCGCCCAGTTCGATACGATCAAGAAGCTTGCGGAGGAAGAGTCCTGCGTCTTCGTCGGTCGCTGCGCGGATTATGCGCTGGCCGAGCATCCGAACCGGGTAACCGTATTCATAACGGGAGACGAGGAGGACAAGGTCAATCATCTGATGGAGCTTCACCGTGTAAATGCGTCCAAGGCGAAGGACATCATGATCAAGACCGACAAGAACCGTTCCAGCTACTATAATTATTACTCCGGCAAGAAATGGGGCGACGCCAGGAATTACGATCTGTGCATTAACAGCAGCGCCACGGGAGTGGACGGCGCTGTCAGGCTTATCAGCGAGTTTGCGAGGATCAAGGCTGAGAACAAACGATGACAGGAGTTCAATGGTTGCTATGAACCGTTTTCACACAGACTGGAAAAAGATATTGGAGATGATCCGGCACGGACGGGCGGCAGAAATCGCCGTTATGCTGATCGTCTCCATTTTCTGTTGCGCCGTGGCGGGAAGCTTTGCGGATCCGTGGCCCTGGACCGTGGATGTGCTGATACAGGACGGTACTGCGGGCAAAGGCGATTCCGCGGCTTCCGCCGTCATGGCTAAGAAACCGGCGGTGACTCCGCGGCAGGATCCGTCTGTGTCCGGCTCCGTCTCCGCGGAGGAAAACGATTCCGAAACGTCCCTGCCTGCACAGGAAAGCGTCGAAACAGAGGCTCCTCCGCTTACGGAAGCGGAACGTATGGCTCAGGCCGATCCGTCTCCGGTCAGACTCAATACGGCGTATGAATTCGCTGCAGACGCAGCGGGAGATGCGTCGGAGAGCAGCGCCGGGAAAGCGTTCCGGCGGCTTGCCGCTCTGGACGAGCAGTGGGTGGAGCGGATGTATTCCAGCCGTTCGACAGCGCCCGGAATCATGGCGGTCAATCTGGGCGTCACAGGCCAGCGGATCGGCGATTATTCTGACTGGACCAATGTGGGCATGATCTTCTATGACGGCGACGGAAAGATGATCAGCGGCTATTCGAATGCGAAAGAGATTCTGGCCATGGCCAGCGTTTATTCCTATTTTCATCCGTTCGCTGCTGAGGAGGAGCTGTACCAGTATACGGAGAAGCTGTGGAGCGCTTCCCACCGGTACAGTCTGTCCGTCAGCGGCGTCTATTTCTGTGACGGTCCCTGCAAATACGCAGACGACTGGGTCAGTGAGGATGATTCCGATGCTTCCTGGGCAGACCCGGAAGGCATCGCTGCGGCGAACACAGCGGCAGAAGAGACCTTGTCCTTCGATGGAGCAGCGGAATCTGAAGCTGAGTCCGGAGAATCGCACGGTCCTTTAGGAGGCCCGTCAGGATCCTTTGACGGAACAGGAACGGAAGGTTCGAATTCAGGGCCTGGTGCATCTGCATCAGGTTCCGGAACAGGGGCGGAAAGTTCAGCTTCAGGACCTGGTGCCTCGGAAACTGGTTCCGACGCGGGACCGGAAGGCTCGATCTCAGGCTCAGACGCCCTGGGAACTGGTTCCGGCGCAGGAACGGACGGATCAGCTTCCGGGCAGATCTCAGGAGGAGATTCCTCAGCAGGGGGAACCTCCACAGGAACGGTGACGACGGATGAAGGATCCGGCTTTGGGACTGCATCCGCAGGCCCCGGTTCCGGATCATCCACAGACATTTCCTCGTCTGAATCAGCGTCAGGATCCAATTCGGGGCAGGGAGCTTTAGGAGCTGCAGACAGCTCGTCTGCTCAGACGCCGCCTGCTGATTCAGGGAGTACTTCTGAGACCTCAGCGTCCGATTCGTCCGATTCCGAATCGGAAGGACCGATTGGCGGACCGCTAACCGCGCCGGAAGACGGAACGGTTCCGACGGAACCGATGCCGCTTCCCCTTCCTATGAACCGGAACAATTCTTCGAAGAGCGGGATCATGATGGCTTCCGCCTCTCCTAAGTCCGGGATCCGGACAGCTTCCGCCATTCCGATGGCAGTAGGGATCCGGACGGTCTCCGCCGTTTCGGCTCCGACCGTCATAGTCCCGGATTCTTCGAATTACCCGATCCCTTCCGTATCAGAGGTTCTGCCGCCTGCGGAAACATCCGCGCCAAGCGCGGAATCCTCCACATCAGGCGTCCTGTCGCCGGCGGAAACATCCGCACCTAGTGCAGAATCTTCTGCGTCAGGCGTCCTGTCGCCGGCGGAAACATCCGCACCTAGTACGGAACCCTCCGCACCGGGCGTTCTGTCGCCGGCGGAAACATCCGCACCTAGTGCAGAGTCTTCTGCGTCAGGCGTCCTGTCGCCGGCGGAAACATCCGCACCAAGTACGGAACCCTCCGCACCGGGCGTTCTGTCGCCGGCGGAGACTGCTGCACCGACTGCTGCTTCGGGAGAATCGAACTCCGCGGGACCTATCGGCGATCCAACTGAGGATGAAACAACCGCTCCGGGTCCGGGAGCTGCCGCGTCGGGGAATCCATCTCAGGGTGATACGACATCAAATTCAGGTTCGTCCGCGCCGGGAGCTTCATCCGGCGAAACGACAGCACCAGGCTCTGAATCAAATGGGACGGGGCCTGCATCCGGAGAGACGACTGCACCGGGAGACGCCGCGTCGGGTGATTCATCTGATGTGACGACTACAGTACCCAATACAGGCGAATCTGTTTCTTCCAGCGGCACAGCTGTGACGGCCGTGCCTCAGGGGGAGAGCAGCAGTGCCGCGGAAACGAAAGAAGAGAAGCCTTGTCCCGGTCATGTGGATCTGACGATCCGGGCGACCATTATCGGTCTGAACGGGAATAAGAATCTGTTCTCGCTGGACAGCCGCAGCGATTCCGAAGAGGATTATACCGATACCTGGAAGGGATGGTCCATGATGCGGAAGCGTTATGTGGACAGCCTTCTTGCGCAGGACTGGTACGAGCTCTACGGACTGACGACGCCGGCGTCCATGTATATCCAGAATCCGCTTACGGCCTCAGAGATCAACAGTTATATGGCTATGCTTCCGGCTGACATCAGCGAGGAGAGAAAAGCGCTGATCCAGCTGGCCCTTCAGTCGGTCGGCTGCATCCCATACTATTGGGGTGGGAAACCATCCGGCCCTGGCTTCGATGCGAACGGATTCGGAACACTGGTTTATCCGGATGAGAATGGACGCAGCCTGAGAGGACTGGACTGCTCAGGATGGATCTCCTGGCTCTACTGGACGGCTCTGGGCATCCATCTGCCCTTTGAAAGCACCTCCGGCCTCTATGCCCTTGGCAGGCAGGTAGACCGGTCCGAGCTGAAGCCCGGAGACTACATCGTCCGTACCGGCGACGACGCCCACGTATGCCTTTTCCTGGCCTGGGCTCCGGACGGATCCATGTATGTGATCCACGAACGCGGAAGCTCCAGCAATAATGTGATCGTCAGCAAGATCGACCTTCACTGGCCATATTACAGAAATCTGCTGGATTAATTCTTACGGATTAAATCCTACAGATTATTATATTTCGCTTTGTCTTGACATTTCCGGCGGCCCCTGATAGAATAGGGGTATCGGAACAACTATTCGCGAAAGTCTAGTTTAACGAATAGATAGTGGGCAAAACGGGGTGATATCCATGCAAATGCAGCGATTATACAGTTTGACGCGTCAGGCAATCGACGATTACCAGCTGATTCAGGATGGTGACCGGATCGCCGTCGGGATCTCCGGCGGCAAGGACAGCCTGACGCTTCTTTATGCGCTGCATGGACTTCAGAGATTTTATCCGAAGCGGTTCGAACTGCAGGCAATTACCGTTGACCTTGGTTATAATGGCTTCGATCTGGATCCGGTTAAAACGCTCTGTGAGCGATTTCTGGTTCCTTATACGATCATTTCTACGGATATCGGAAAAATATTGTTTCAGGTGCGGAAGGAATCCAATCCATGTTCCCTCTGTGCCAAGCTGCGCAAAGGCGCTCTTAATAAGGCCGCCCTGGAACTGGGCTGTAACAAGGTCGCGTATGCGCATCACAGGGACGACGTAATTGAAACCGTATTGTTGTCCCTGATGTATGAAGGACGTTTCTATACGTTTGCTCCCGAAACCTATCTGGACCGCACAGGTCTGACCGTGATCCGGCCGATGATCTATATCAGCGAAGCCGATGTGATCGGTTTTCGGAACCGATACGGACTGCCGGTATGTAAGAATCCGTGTCCGGCGGACGGATTTACGAAACGCGAATATGTTAAAAAATTAACGAAGAGTCTGGTAGCCGAAAATCCGCAGTTCAAGGACAATCTCTTCCATGCCGTCACGACCGGTTCCATCCCCGGCTGGTCGGTAAGGCATCCGGCCGTCGATCCGGAAGCCTGACGCAAAGTATTGTAAATACGGAGGACATAAACCATGGCCAATATTCCATATTATGAGCAAAAGGACCGCGAAAACACGCTGCATCTGCGCGAAATGATCCGGGAACTACCGCCCTTCTGCGCCGATTTCTTCCGCGGAATCGAGCCGCAGACATCCTCAAGAACCAGGATCGCATACGCTTATGATCTGAAGGTGTTTTTCGAATTCCTTAAGAAGGAAAATCCGGCGCTTTCCGCAGAGAATATCCGGGATATTACGCTTGAACAGCTGGATCAGATCCGCGCAGGCGATCTGGAGGAATATATGGAGTATCTGAAATACCGCTATGACGACCGGAATCTGGAGGTCGTCAATAAGGAACGCGGGATCATGCGCAAGATCTCCTCCTTAAAAAGCTTCTATAACTACTTCTACCGTCAGGAACGCTTGAAGAACAATCCGGCCGCCCTGATCAAATTACCGAAGCTTCATGAGAAGGAAATCATTCGTCTGGATATCGATGAGGTAGCCATGCTTCTTGACGAAGTGGAAAACGGGGATTCGCTTACCAAGAAACAGAGGGATTTTCATGAGAAGACCCAGGTTCGCGATCTGGCCCTGATGACTCTTCTTCTGGGAACCGGCATCCGTGTATCCGAGTGCGTTGGACTGGATCTCACGGATGTGGATTTTAAGAACAGCGGCATCCGGATCCACCGCAAAGGCGGCAAGGAAGTCACCGTATATTTCGGCGACGAGGTACAGGAGGCGCTTCTGGAATATATGGATCAGCGCAGACACATGATCCCTGCAGAAGGACATGAAAACGCACTCTTCCTCTCTCTTCAGATGAAGCGGATCTCCGTACGAAGCGTCGAGAATCTGGTCAAGAAATATGCCAGGATCGTTACGCCGCTTAAGAAGATCACGCCGCACAAGCTTCGCAGTACCTACGGCACGTCTCTCTATCAGGAAACCGGAGACATCTATCTCGTCGCCGACGTCCTGGGACATACAGACGTCAACACCACCAAGAAGCACTACGCCGCGCTGGACGAAGCACGCAGGCGAAGCGCCCGCGACAAGGTCAGATTGCGGGAAGAACCGACCGCCGTGCTTCCGGCGGAAGCTGTCCTTACGGATGAAGAAAACGAGTAGGGTGAATGAAGAGTCAGTTCACGGCTGGCTATCATTGTCCGATATGCTCTTCTACGCACCATATGACCCTCTCACATTCAAACGCTGCAATGCGTGTGGGCCGCCGGATGTTCGCATTAATACGAGGAAGGATTTCCCCCGGCTGCGCTGTACATCACCGTCAGATAACGTCCCTCATGGATCGTATCTCCCTCCAGACGGTTCATCTGCCGGAGCCGGTCGATATACTCGGCGGTCGTCAGTCCCAGATCCGGCGCATACCGGTGGGCGATGCTCCACAGGGAATCCCCGTCGCTGATCTCAATGCTTGTATAATAAACGGGTGCGCCGGTATCCGCCGGTTCCTTCGCCAGCGTATTCAAAATTGTGCTTCTGCAAAAACCAAAACCCAGCATAACCATGATCGCTGCTGCTAGAATATTCCTTCTCATAATGCCTACCTCCGTATCCGAACAAACGTTGCGAACATGTGTTGCGAACAAACGTTCTTAATGATTTCATTATACCACCGAACAGACGTTTGTCAATATATTTTTGAAAAATTTTCGAACAAAGGTTTGCATTAATGGCTTATTCTCTCTCTACACATCGGGTTCCACGAACGAGCCCAACGTCCTATTCAACGTGTTCTTGTTGCAATTCGTATACCTGGGTGAACTGCTCCTGATGTATAATCTACCTATTATAAAAGAAAGGATGGATTCCCTGAAATGAAAAATAAGCTTTCCGCTCTGTTGGTAGCGTTGCTGCTATTCCTGTCGTTGCTCCCTTCTCAAGCAATCGTTGCCTTTCGTTATATTTTCTATATCGTTTCAAGTTTTTCCATACTAACACAAAACGATAAGTGCGTCGTATCTGGTTGGCATTTGGTAGAATCTAATATATTTTTGAAAAATTTTCGAACAAAGGTTTGCATTTTTGCCGGACTTATGGTAAGATAAGAACAGATACAGAATATGTGTTCTGACTGGAGGTAGAATATGGCACACGGGAAGATCAGTGCGAAGCAGCAGGAAATACTGGAGTATATTAAGGAGACGATTCTGAAGAAGGGCTATCCGCCGGCAGTCCGCGAGATCTGCGAGGCGGTCCATTTAAAGTCCACATCGTCCGTACACTCCCATCTGGAGACCCTGGAGAAGAACGGATACATCCGCAGAGATCCGACGAAGCCCAGGACGATTGAGATCATCGACGACTGCTTTAATCTGAACCGCAGAGAGGTTGTCAACGTCCCTCTGATCGGCACGATCGCGGCCGGACAGCCGATCCTGGCCGAGCAGAACATCGAGAACTATTTCCCGATCCCCGTTGAGCTTCTTCCGAACCAGGAGACGTTCATGCTTCGCGTAAAGGGCGACAGCATGATCAATGTAGGCATCTTTGACGGCGACCAGATCATCGTGAAGAGCCAGTCCTCCGCCCGCAACGGAGAGATCGTGGCCGCCCTGGTTGACGACTCCGCCACGGTCAAGCGCTTCTACCGGGAGAATGGGCATTACCGCCTTCAGCCGGAGAACGACAGCATGGATCCGATCATCGTGGATCACGTTGAAGTTCTCGGCGTGGTGATCGGCCTGATCCGTATGATGTAATGCAACATTAAGAATCCGTCTGTGCAGGAACGGCAACCATTCTCCTGCTCAGACGGATCTTTTGTATTCTGTCCTCTTTTTTTGCTTTATACGTCGTCCGTCTCCACAAGCCTTCCGTCTCTCCAGATCCGTTCCAGATCATAGAACAGCCGGTCTTCCCTGCAGAATGCATGGACGATCATGTCACCGTAATCCATCAGGATCCAGTTGGCGGTTCCGTAGCCTTCGATCTGACGGCACGGGTAACCGGCCTTCCCAAGGACCTCTTCCACATTGTCCACCATGGCCTGTACCTGATTGGGGTTGGATCCGTCGGCGATGATGAAGTAGTCGGCCAGCACGGAGACCCTGCTGATATCGATGATCTTGATATTCTGCCCCTTTTTGTCCTCCAGAGCTTCTTTGGCGAGGCGGACCATCTCCGGCGCATCGGCCAGATTCACCGTTTCGCGGCGATCCTTTCCGGCGTCCTTGCCGGTTCCTTCCCTGTTGGTTCCATCCATGTTTGTTCCGCCCGTTTTTGTTTCACCCATGTACGATCTCCTTTTCCTTTCTCTGCTCAAGCAGATATTCATATGTTCTTCTGGTCATCGGATCCGTCGTCATCCCGCGCTTCTGAAGGTACGCAAGCGTTCCCTCCACGATCTGAAACAGCGCTTCGTCGATATCCGTAAACGCCAGCCGGCGCATCTGCGCAAGGTTATCTGCCTTGTCCCGCCGGACCTCGATATAGTCCGCGATATAAAGGATCTTATCCAACAGGCCCATGTCCGGCTTACCGGTGGTATGGCAGGCGATTGCGCTTAAGATCTCCTCATCGCGGATCCCGTAGCGCTCCCTGGCCATCCAGGCCCCGAGCCTGGCGTGGAGCACGGCCGGCGCCGCCTTCTCTTCGGCTGTGAGCGCGATCCCATGCTTCTCGCAGCGGCTGACGTAGCTGTCCTCCGGATAACACTTGGCGCAGTCATGGAGAAGTCCCGCGATCTCCGCTTTCTCAAGCGGATATCCGTAGCGCATCGCCAGACAGACGCAGGTGTAGGATACGCTTATGGTATGTTCATACCGGGATTCGCTCAGCTTCTTCTTCAGTTTCTTCCGCGCATATGCAATGAATTCATTCATGGCGATTCTCCTGATACAGATGATGTTCTTCGATATAAGCAGCCACGGCATCCGGAACCCATTCGCGGATACAGATCCCCTGTGCAGCGGCCTGCCGGATCTCATGCGAGGAAATATCCACCTCTTCGCAGGAAAGCTTCCGGATCCGTGCGCCGAAGCGCTCCTTCAGATATTCGATCTGACCGTCCAGCGTGCGGTGGAACCTCCCATATTCCCGGGATGCGACAAGGATCTCCGTGCCTGTCAGGATCTCCTCCGGATGGTACCAGTTCTCGATCTCATAGAGAGAATCGGCGCCTATGATGAAAGAGAACGTATCCGACGGATACTCCTCTGCCAGAAGCTTAAGCGTTGTGGCAGTATACGTCGTCCCCTCCCGAGATGTCTCAAACTCCGAAAGGGACATCCCCTGCTCTCCCGACACTGCCAGAGAAACCATGGCGCAGCGGTCATGGGCTGACGAAATGTTCCGCCCCATTTTATGCGGCGGCTGCCCCGAAGGCATATACCAGACCTGATCCAGCCCGTATTCCGCAAGCGCCTGCCTTCCCACCATAAGATGCCCGTTATGGATCGGGTCGAAGGTACCGCCCATGATTCCGATTCTAGCCATCTGCCGGAAACTCCTTTATCCTTGTTCCGCCCGGATCGACGCGCCGTCCGGGCCGTAATTCGCTGCCCGCGTCGTCTGTTCCGTGATACCCGCCGCGACGCCCGCCTTCGGTGCCTGGCCGGCGCAGTTATCTGGGCAGCTCGATCTTTCTCTTATACTCGTCCTTGGCAGGCTTATAGAGCACGATCTTGCTTCCGATCACCTGCACCACCTCGGACCGGGTGCGCTCCGCGATCGTAGCGGCGATCTCCCTGCCGTCGTCAAGACAGTTCTTCAGCACGTTCAGCTTTACCAGCTCCCGCGCCTCCAGCGCCTCGGCCACCGCCTGGGTAAGCTCCGGCGTAACGCTGGACTTGCCCACCTGGAAAATGGGCTCCAGATTCATCGCAAGGCCCTTCAGATAGGACCGCTGTTTTGAAGTCATAATATCTCCCTACTTATAGTAATCAAATGCAAATCCGTACATCCGGACTGTATCTCCGTCCTGGATCCCGGCCTTCTCCAGATCCTTAAGAATCCCCGTATCCTTAAGGAAATTCTGGAAGAACAGAAAGCCCTTCTCTGATTCGAGATTCGTATAACCGAGCATCTTCTCGATCCGGGGGCCCTCCACCACGTACGCGCCGTCTTCGCCGCGCTCGATGGTATAGGGCAGGTTCGAACCGGCCCGAAGTACGTTCACGTCAAATTCCTTCTCAAACACCACCGGAGAACGGTCCACCGTCTGAAGAAGCCGGTACACGGCGTACATAAGCTCCTTCACGCCCTGGCCGCTCACCGCCGAGATCGGATAAACCGGTATCCCCACAGGCTCATAAGCGGCCTTTAAGCGTCCCAGCGGGTCCGTATCGTTGCCCTGGGCGTCCAGCGTTCCGTACA
>CANQME010000032.1 GCA_947624815.1 uncultured Lachnospiraceae bacterium
CGGCCGCTGATCACGTCGTTCTGGCTCAGGCTGCTGATCACGTTCTTGATGGAGTTATAGACCACGGCGTCGATCCTGCGCTCCGCGTTGGTCACGGAGGAATTCAGCGTCTGGGCGAATTTCAGCGGATCCGTGATCCTCCACAGCACATAGCTGTCGGTCAGCATGGTCTTCTTGTCCATGGTGATCACGTCCGACGGCGCCAGATCGTAGAGCAGGATCTCCCGCGGCAGCGTATCCGCCGTCTGCACGAACGGAACCTTGAAGGAGATTCCCGCCGTATCGATGATCCGCTCCACACGTCCGAACTGGCGGATCAGCTTGTATTCGTTCTCTCTGGTAACGACGACCGATCCGCCAAGGCCGATGACCGCCGCCAGCAGGATGATAACTGCCAACGTCTTTGCAATTGTCTTTTTCATAACTGTCTTCCTTTCCTGGAATCTGTTCCACAGGTCCTATTTCTTACGGTATTTTTTCTCAATCACCAGCGTATAGACGCACATCGCCGCGATGGTCTCGGCTATCACGCCGGGCGTGCTTACCAGCAGGATCAGCGGGGAATTCTGCCCCGCCAGAAACGGCAGGCCGAGAAGGATAAACACGGTTCCGTACAGGATCCAGAGCTTTCCCATCGCATGATTATAGCCCTTCACGTCTTCCACCGGAAATGTCTTCGCGTTCGCCCAGAAGCCCGTCGCCTTCTTCGCAAAATAAGCGCACACGCCTCCTGCGACAAAGCACAGGCCGATAACCGTCCAGATCAGAAAACCCAGCGTTTCCCCATTCATAGCGTTCTCCTTATGATGTACTGCCGGCCGTACTTCCCGTTCCGCCGGTTCCCGCCGTGCTGCCGGCTCCCGCCGTACTTCCGCTGTCTCCGGTCACCGTCCCATCGCCTTCCGCCGTCGCCGTAAAGCTGTCGAGAGGCAGGATCGTCTCCGTGCCGTCCGTACCGTCGATGATGACCTTCATCCTCGGAAGCACATCCTCCATGGTCTCATAGAACATCCTGCGCCGCGTCACCTCCGGGTTCTTGGCGTACTCCTCGTACATGGCGTTGAATCTGGCCACCTCGGCGTTGGCCTCGTTGATCCGCTCCGTCTTCTGGGCCTCCGCCTCCTGCATGATCTTGTCGATCTGGGCCTCCGCCTCCGGCAGCTTCTCGTTGCGGTACTTATTGGCGTCGTTGACCGCCGTCTCCTTGCCCTGGCGGGCCGTCTCCACCGCCTTGAACGCTTCCATGACCTCCGTGGTCGGCGGCTCCGAATCCTGGATCGTCACATTGATCACCTGCAGGCCGATATCATGCTGCTCCAGCTTCTGCGCGATCTGCTCCCGCACCTTGGACTGGATCTCGTTCTTCCCTGTGGTCAGCACCGAGTCCACCTCGTAGCTTCCGATCACGCCGCGGATGCAGCTGCGGCTGATGTTCTGCAGGATCAGGAGCGGATCCTGCGACGCGTAGACCGCCTTCACCGGATCGGACACCTTGTATTCCACGAAGAAATCCACATTGACAAAATTATAGTCGCTTGTGATCATCAGGGAATCCTCTTCCTGACTCTCATTGCTGTTCTGATCGTAGCCGATGGCGAAGCCCTGGATCGTCGTGTTCACCTTCTGCACCTGCTGGATCAGCGGTATCTTGAAATGAAGTCCCGGCTCCGTAACGCTTTTGGCCACGCCGAAGGTCGTCAGCACCGCCTGCTCCTGCTCCCCGATGTTGTAGAAGGAACCGAAGCTCAGCACCGCGAGGACCACGACCGCGATAAAGATACCGGCCGTACGTTTCGCTGTCTTTAACACCTTTCTCTGCTTTTCCATAAAATCCGGATCGTAAGTCTCCATACCTTTTCACCTTTCTTCTCAGTTTTGCGCGCCGGCCCTGCGGTCGCGCATTCGTTTCCGGGTTTCTGTTTCCTGTGTCTGCTCCCGCGCCATGGTTCGCGGGATTCCCCACATCCGTAAGAGTTCTTTCGATATGAAAAAAGACCTTCACTGCCGCCCTAAGGCTTCAGTAAAAGTCTTGCAATCTCACAAGCAGATGCGGATAAGCGTTTCTATCGTCCTGACGTCATCTGCTCACCGTTGCCGGTGTGCTACTCCCTCTTACGTTGTACCTACTATAGCACAGTGCGAAGTATTTGTCAATAAGTTTGTTAAAAAATTATCGTTTTGCAGCATAGCATATTTTTCGCTGACAAAAGTATATTTCGAGAATTTACTGCTGAATGTCTAAAATTTACCCAATTAAAAGATTATTACCCTTGTTTTGCACAAATTTGATAATTAAAATAGAAAAAAAGGAGGACATGAAATGAAACTGCTCAAAAACACATGGAAAAACAGGAGTCTTTTGGTGATGTCGCTGCCAGCCGTCATTCTGCTGATTTTGTTTCATTACGTGCCGATGTTCGGGCTCGTTCTTGCATTCAAGCGATATAATTTTTCACAGGGAATCTGGAACAGCCCCTGGTGCGGACTGCAGAATTTCAAATATCTTTTCATGGTGGGGAACACCGCCTGGAGGCTGACGCGCAACACAGTAGGCTATTTTCTTCTGTTTACACTGGTTAACACCACCGGGGAGGTATTCCTCGCCATTGGAATCAATGAAATGGTATGTAAGAGGCTGGCAAAATACTTTCAGAGTGCCATGATCCTCCCGACATTCATTTCCTATATCGCGGTCTCCTTTATCGTTTATGCCTTTCTGAAAAATGAAACCGGAATCCTCAACCGCATGCTGATCGGGATGGGGTTTTCCAACTACAGCTTTTATCTGAAGCCGAAGGTGTGGCCCGCAATCCTCACCATCGTAAAGGCATGGAAGGGCATCGGCTACGGCTCCGTGCTGTATCTGTCCGTCCTGGCCGGCATCGACCAGGAGCTCTACGAAGCGGCGGACATCGACGGCGCCGGGCGATGGCAGAAAATCCGATATATCACGCTGCCGCTGCTTGTTCCGATGATCGTCATTATGACCCTGCTGGGACTCGGCAATATTATGCACTCGGACACCGGTCTCTTCTATCAGGTAACGAAGAATGTTGGAGCATTAAAGTCAACCACGCAGGTGATCGACTCCTACGTGCTGGATGCCATCGCCAACAGCACAGATTACGGAATGACTGCGGCCGCCACCTTTTATCAGTCCATCGTAGGGTTTATCATGGTAATCGGCACAAATCTGGCCGTCCGCCGGATCTCGCCGGAGAATTCGCTTTTCTAGAAAGGAGAGAGACAGATGAGCACGAAGCAGCAAATCGCAACAAAAAGCAACAGGACGAAAATGACTGCCGGACAGTACTCCCTGACAGGATTTATGGGGCTTTACGCCGCCGCCTGCCTGCTCCCGATACTACTGGTGCTGGTCGTATCCTTTTCCAGCGACCAGAGCATCCAGCAGAAGGGGTTCAGCTTTTTCCCTGAGGAATGGTCGCTGAAGGCATGGCAGTACGTCCTCGGCTACGGCAAACAGCTGCTCGTATCCTACGGGGTTACCATATGGATCACCGTCGCATCGACCGTGATCGGCCTGATTGTTATGAGCATGTTCTCCTACGCGCTCAGCCGCTCCTGCTTCTCCCTGCGCAGGCAGCTGTCCTTCCTGCTCCTGTTCACAATGCTTTTCAGCGGCGGGCAACTTTCCCAGTATCTGGTGGAAACAACAATATACGGCCTGAAGGACAGCCTATGGGCTCTGATCCTTCCCGGTGTCTCCGCCATGCATGTGATTATCATGCGAACCTATATCCAGGGTAACGTGCCGGAATCAGTGATTGAATCCGCTAAAATCGACGGTGCACGGGAATCCCGGATTTTCTGGCAGATCGTGTTCCCGATGATGAAACCGACGCTGGCTTCCATCGGCTTCATGAAGGCGGTAGGCGTATGGAACGACTGGCAGAAGGCGTATCTGTATATCTCTTCACCGTCAAAGACGCCGCTGCAGCTCCTTTTGATTCGCATTGAAAAAAGTATCGAGTTCCTGCTGCAGAACAGCGAACAGATCCCAGCAGCAGAATATATGCTCCTGCAACAGAATATGCCCCAGGAATCAGGCCGCATGGCAATCCTTCTGACGGCTCTTGGTCCCATCATGATCGCTTATCCGTTCTTCCAGAAATATTTCGTGAAGGGACTTACGGTAGGCGCTGTAAAAGGATGACGCTGCCACGGCAGTTCATCATACAATATTTCCATTTTACAACTTTTAAGGAGGGTAAGTTATGAGAAGAAAAACAATGGCAACACTGCTTGCAGCCGCCCTATGCGCAGGCACAATCAGCGGATGCGGCACAGGATCTCCGCAGACAGGAGACACCGCCAATCAGACGACGGCCGCCGCGAAAGCCAGCCAGGAAGAAACGGCTGCCGCGCAGAACGCCGCGGAAACGGCGGCGGCTGAAGAAGAAGGGAATTCGCCGACAGACATCAGCGTTTTCCTCTACGGTGTCTGCCCGGATACGGCCAAGCTTAATGAAGTGCAGGACACGATAAACGCCTACTCCCTGGAAAAGATCGGGGTCACGGTACGTCTGACCAACTTTGATGTCAGCGAATACAAGGACAAGCTGACCATGGCGCTGGCGGCAAAAGAGGACGTGGATCTGGCCTTCATGGCAAACTATCTGGGATTGGATACGCTCCATGATGGCGACGCCTTAATGGATCTGACCGATCTGCTTCCATCGTATGAGGGGCTTTACAACACGATGCCCGAACTCGTCTGGGAGTCTTCGGAGATCCAGGGACGCAGGTACTTTATTCCGAATTACAAGGAAACCTTCATAGGATACTCCATCGTCACCCCGGCGGCTCTTGCGGATACGATCAAGGATAAATATGGGATCGACTTCCAGGCGCTTGAGATGAATAATGCCGACGATTTCGGCGTATACACAGAATACCTGGACGCCTGCCTCAAGGAAGGAGTGGAGATGCCCTATCTGCCGAACCTGACATCATTCGTTAACCTGGTTCAGTGCGGCCATCCCAGATACTGCGTCATTCCCGGTACGGACACAACGACCGTCCTGTTCGACACGGAGACTAATCAGGCGATCATGGCATTGGACTCTCCTGCCGTCCAGAAATACAACGATCTGATGCGGGAGTGGTACGAAAAGGGCTATACGAAGGAGGAACTGCTTCTGTCCGATTTCTCAGCAACGCCCTACCTGCAGGCTGGCACTTATGGGATCACCGGCTGGACCACGGTCCCCGACAATGAAAACGAATGTACGAAGCGCTATGGCGTTCCCGTGTACCTTCATGAGATAGGCTCAGCTCTGACCGGCGACAGCGCCCTTGGATCAGGCTGGTCCATTCCGGCATATTCTGAAAAATCAGACGCGGCTCTCAGATGGCTGCAGCTTCTGAATACAGATACCGATTTTGCCGATATTTTCGTATACGGAATTGAGGGATCGGATTTCAACCGGACAGCAGATGGACTGATTGAACAAACAGAAGGTACAGTCTGGGGCAACTCGCCATGGAAAGCCACGAACTTCATGACACCTACGCTGACCGTCTCTGATTCGCCGAATAAGAAAGAGCTTTACGTAGAGATGAATGCGAAGGCGGAACCCGCACCACTTCTGGGCTTCAGGGCGGACGTCAGCAGTCTTTCCGCGGAGACGGCGGCCATCTCCGCAAAGTATTCCGAATACTCCAAACTGATCCGGTACGGAATGATCAGCGAAGAAGATCTGAAGATCGCCGTTGAGGAGATCCGGGCGTGCGGTTTTGATACCCTGCTTCCTGAGATTCAGAAGCAGCTTGACGAATTTCTCGCAAATCAGTAAGATAAAGGACATAAGGCCGCCCGGCTCCGGCCGCTGCGTAAGTCCCTGAACAGACAAAGGAAAGTATGCGTGGATGCAGGGAGAGATGGTATGCTGAACGTACTGATTGCAGACGATGATAAGATCTGCTGCGAATGCCTGAAGAATCTGGTAGCATGGAAAAAACTGGGCTGCAAACAGCCTGTGACAGCTTTTAACGGTATGGACGCATGGGAACTCCTGCAGGAGCAGAGGTTCGATTTCATTATCTGCGACCTGAAGATGCCTGTAATGGACGGGCTGGAGCTGTGCCGCCGGATCTTTGAAGACGGGATCCAGACGGAGATGGTTTTCTTAAGCGCCTACGAGGATTTCGCCATAGCCCGTACAGCCATGCAGTACGGCGTCAGGGACTATATCTTAAAGCCCATCGGCATGGAGAGTATCCGTGATCTTGAAAAGATTATCGGAAGTGTAAAGCGCCGCAAAGACAGGAGAAAGCAGAATATCCGGTTTTTCGACGAGGCGTACAACCATCAGATCATAGACGCGATCCATAATCACGACATCGCGTTCATCGACGGGCTTTTTGAAGGAATGAAGGAGCTGGACCGTCAGGAGATCAAGATCGCCTGCAACTCCCTTCTGTACACACTCTATGAATATCTGTGCGTAGCCAACAGGGGAACGCAGCGGCAGGTCTTTGAAAATATCTATAAGAAATGGCGTTCCAGTCTGATGCTTTTGGACAGAACGGAAAGCTGCATAAGCTATGTAAAGGAACTTTACCTGGCGGAAACCGGAACAGGCGGAACGGACGCAGATGAGAACCAGGCCTTCCGCCACATCTGCCGTCTGGTAGAAGAAAGCTTCCGCAGCCAGGACTGCAATATTGCCTGGCTCGCGGACAAGCTGCACATGACGTGCGCCTACGTCGGACGTATCTTCAAAAATCAGGCGGGTGTCAGCCTGACCGAGTATATCGGGGAGCGCCGCGTTCGTGAAGCCTGCAGGCTGCTTGAGGAAACCAGGCTGCCGATGGGCGAGATTTCCAGGGAAGTGGGTTATACGGATCCGAACTATTTCGCCAAAAGCTTCCGCAGCCATATGGGTATCTCCCCTTCCGAATACCGGAAAAAGAACAGCCATTACAGCTGACGGCGGATCGCGCTCGGTCCGCCGTAATTGTGTATGCCATGGAGGAGATCATGAAAGAAAAATGGAAAAATGTGAGTCTCAGCGTGAAAAGCAGCGTCATGTATACCCTGATGCTTTTGTCCGTCATGGGAATCTTCACATTGGGTCTTTATGTCTATTTTCGAAGGATCACTGTATCCTCTGTGACTGAAGCGGTAAATTACGCAATGGACATCAACTCCGGCAGCCTGGAAAACTTTCTGAAACGCCTGGAGATATCCATCGGAAGTGTTCACGAGAATTACCACATTTACGCGCAGGATATGGGGGAAAGATCCCCGATCGGAGATATGATCGTTTCCTATGAACGAAGCAGCAGGGTCGAAGATTATCAGCATCTGGTACGTACCTATGACGAAAACCTGTATCAGTTCAATAATTATTTCCTTTCCTGCTTCGGCGAAGAGGGAGGCGATTTCAGCAATATCTTTTTCGTGGATTCCGCGTGGCCTATTCACGTCTTCTTCCAGAAGCGTCCGTCCGTTTATGGTAATGGTTTCGGAAATAACGAAAAGGTTCGGCTGACCGACTGGTATCTGCAGACGGAAAATAAGAACGGGGACGTCTGGTGGTTTACCCTGCCGAATGAACCGAACCGTCTCTGCGTCGCAAAGCGTGTCATCTACAGGCACAACATCGGTCTGGACTATAAGGAGGACAACCTGGGGGTGCTCATCGTAAGCTTCGACATGTCCGTTTTTTCGGAACGTATGGATGTGAGCGGTTTGACACCCAACTCGGAAATGGTGCTTGTAGATGATTCAAACCGGGTGATCTACTCAAGCAACGGCAGGACAGATATCTGTCAGGATGAATTTGAAGAGACGGCGGCAAAACAGCAGCCTCAGGTCCGCCAGTTCGAAGGCCGTTCATGCCTTCTCAATGCCAGGAAGCTTCCGCTGGATTTAAAACTTCTGACGATCGTTCCGACAGACGACATCTACAAGACGGTCTCAGGCACCGTGAATATGGTGATCATTGCCAGTCTGATGCTGACCGTGATCGGAATTCTTATTACCGTTGTCATAAGCCGAACAATCGTTATCCCTCTGCGCAGGCTGACGGAACATATGGAAAAAGGTGGAATGGAGAGCGCTGGATCCAGCCGGGGCAGCATGGACGAAGTAAGCATCCTTTACAAGGCATATAACCATCTGATGGAAGAACTTGACTCGGCGATGAAGAATATCCAGGAAACGGATGAAAAGAAACGGAGGGCGGAGCAACAGGCTCTTCAGGCCCAGATGGATCCTCATTTCATTTATAATACGCTAAACTCCATCTCCTGTCTCGCGCTTCTGAACGGTGAGGAGCAGATCTCGGAGCTGATCGTCGATCTGACAAAGATCATTCGCTATAAGATCAGTTGGCAGGACAGGCTGGTAACCCTGGCTGAAGAGATCGTCATGATCCGCCAGTATGAGAATATCCAGAAAAGCTGTCTCCGTCAGGAGCTTGATATCGAGTACCGGATTGACCCCTCGGCGGAGACTCTTTTGATCCCCAGGCTTACCATTCAACCTCTGGTGGAAAACGCCCTGATCCACGGGAGACGGGAAAAGAACGAGGCCATCCGAATCCGGATCAGTGCTCATACAGAGGACAGCGAAGCCATAATCTGCGTCTGGGACAATGGAACGGACGCAGATACGGAGCGTATTAACCACTATTTGCAGAGCGGGATACCGTATGAGGGGGAAAGCCTCGGCGTCCGCAATGTATCTGAACGACTCATCGGAATCTGGCCGGAAGCGGCGGTTTCTTATAAAAAGGATGACGATGGTCACACGATGGCAGTTATACGAATACCGACTGAAAAGAAGAATTCCTTTTCACTGCCATACCAATCAGGAGGCAACTATGCAGATTATCAGGGAAGCGGCGATCGCCGCGAATTATGACATTATCGTCGCAGGCGGAGGGGTAGCCGGCGTATCGGCCGCGGTCTGCGCAAGCCGCATGAAGAAGAAGGTTCTTCTCATTGAAAAGACAATCAGCCTTGGCGGACTTGCCACCAATGGCCTGATCAATCTGTTCGTACCGCTGTGCAACGGAAGGGGCGTGCAGATCATCAAAGGGATGGCGGAGGAGCTTCTGCGGCTTTCCGTGAAGGACGGATACGACACGATTCCTGCCCCATGGAAAGAAGGCAAACCAAGAAACGGTGAGAAAACCCGCTATGTAACCAGATTCTCCGCTCCGATCTTCACAATGGCGCTGACGGAATTCGTCCGAAGGGAGGGCGTCGATATCCTGTACGATACGCTGATCACAGCGCCCATCATGGAAGGCCGGCTCTGCCGGGGAGTGGTCGTAGAAAATAAGACCGGCTGCGAAATATATCATGCAAAGATGGTAATTGATACGACCGGCGACGCCGATGTCCTTTTCCGCGCGGGGGTTCCCACGGTGCAGGGACAGAATTACCATACCTATCTTCCATTTTCCGCCAATCTGGAAACCTGCCGCAAAGCGGTCGAAAAGCAGGATATATCCCTTCTGTACGGCTGTATGTACACCGGCGGCCGCGCTTCTCTCTACGGAGAGGGCCAGCCAGAGGGCAAAGCCGCAAGAACTGGAACATCGGCGAAGGACGTCACAGAATATGTGATCGAAAATCATCTGGAATGTCTGGAAAACCTCAGGAAAAACGGAGGGAATCGTTTTAATAGAACCGTACTCTCACTTCCGGCGATGCCACAGTTTCGCACGACACGCCGCATCGACGGGGACTACACGCTCCGTGAGGAAGACGCCTACAGACATTTTGAGGATTCCATCGCGGCAATCTGTGATTTTGACCGGCGGGATTATCTCTACGAGGTGCCCTATCGCACCCTGGTAAGGACCGGATTTCCCAATCTGATCACAGCAGGGCGATGCGCCTCTGGCGAAGGCTACGCATGGGATGTACTGAGGGTTATTCCACCGGCTATTCTCACCGGTCAGGCGGCCGGAGCAGCCTGTGCGATCGCAATCGACGGCCATTCGGATATCGGCGGAATCGACGTAAGAAAACTTCAGGAGACGCTTTCGCGGCAGAACGTGACAATCCATTTTGACGATTCCCTGGTGCCTGAAGAGGAGGCCCTGGATGTACACGCGGGGGCCGAAGGACACCTGTGATCAGGTTCAGGCGGGGCGGAACCGAAAACTCACATTTCCTGACAAAATTGGCCGGAAACCTGCTTCCAGATTCCCGGCCTGTTTTCAGCCCGCTGCCGCGCTGCGTTACGTCATCGTCCTGCGTCATTCGCCCTTTGGAAGCGTCATCTGAAGCACTTCCAGCAGACAGTCCCTAAGTCCTTCCGGCATATCGATCCCATTCAGCCTATCCGCCGCTTCCGGGCAGCCGTCTTTCTCCGCCAGGACAGACCAGATCCGGTTCTTTAAGGCGTACTCCGTCTGCGCCCCGTTTAAAATCCTGTAACAGAAGGCGTCTACGTCATTTTCCGCGATCAGCGTCTCTCCCTTTGGGAAAACCACCGTAATGCCGCAGGTAACGGGGAACTCTCCAATTTCCACCGTCAGGGTATGGGATTCCCTCTGGTAGTAACAGACGACGTCCTCTATTATCCGCCCTTCTGACAGAACTCCTGGCGTCACATTCCTTACGCCGCCAAAAACCAGTTTCCAGCTCCTCTTCTCCGGCAGCACGGATAAATTCCCCCGCGCCGGCGCGATGGTAAACGCCTGGGTATCTCCTGCGTTAAAGGCAAACTCTGTTACGGCCCAGTTCTCCGGTCTGTCTTCAGGACTGTCCCCATCGTCCTCTCTCAGCAGGAACCTTCCGTCCGCCGCGGGAAAAATACGTACTTCCATGGCCGCCGGGTTTTCTACGGAATTGCTGTACCGCCTCATATCCGTCATGGGCACAATGGCTCCTGCCTTCATAAGCACGGGAATATTCTCAATCCCCCTCCACATGCGCAGCAGCCTCCCGCCGTCATAAACCCTCCCGTCGAAGAAATCCATCCATTTTCCCTCCGGAAGCCACACATCTGTCCAGGCAGCTCTTGATTCCTTCTCCATCGGACGGGTGATCGGCGCTGCCAGAAGCTCCGTTCCGAAATAGTATTCGTTGGGCACCTGGTACGCTTCCTCCTGTTCCGGCTCCTTATAATACATCGGCCAGATCAGAGGCTGATCCTCAGCGCTGGCCCTGTAGTTCATCGAATAAAGATAGGGAATCAGGCTGTGACGCAACCTAAGATATCGCCCCATAACCTCCCTGGTCACCGCGTCATGATTCCAGGGCTCTCTCCCGTAGAATGGCCCCTTGGTGCTGTGAAGACGCATGATCGGAGAGAATACGCCGAACTGCACCCATCGGGCCACCAGTTCATCGTCCCTTACGCCTCTCATGTGGCCTCCGATGTCATGGCTCCACCAGCCATAGCCAATATTACTGGCCGTACTTGTAAAATAGGGCTGGTAGGCAAGGCTTTCCCAGGAAATAACCGTATCTCCGGAGAATCCCACCGGGTATCGGTGACTTCCCACCTCTGCGTAACGCGAAAATGTGATGGGTCGTGTTCCTTTCCAGGAGCTGTCCAGATAATGGGTATGGTTCAGAATCCAGAGAGGATCCAGTCCCGGCAGTCTGCATTTCGTTCCCTGCTGCCAGTCCAGCCACCAGAAATCCACTCCCTGCCTTTCCAGGCTGTGGCAGAGCACTTCAAAATAGACTTTCATGAAATTCCGGTCAGACGGGTCAAATTCCACCGTCTGTCCGCCCGCCGGATCGATGTTCAGTGCTTTCGCCATCTCAGGATACAGCTCCTCATAGGCTCGGACGCCGTCCGCCGGATGGACATTGAGACTGACCTTCAGGTTCCTGTCATGGAGCCAGGTCAGGAATTCCTCCGGATCCGGAAAGAGCTCTCTGTTCCAGGTATATCCGGTCCACCCGCTTCCGTATTTGGGATCCACCTCGTCCACCAGATGCCAGTCCATATCGAGAACCGCTACGCTAAACGGCAGCCGCTCCGCCTCAAAGCGCAGCATCAGTTCTTTATACTCGTCCTCCGAATAGCGATGATAGCGGCTCCACCAGTTTCCCAGGGCGTACCTGGGCAGCAGCGGCGTCCTGCCGCATAAATGATAAAAATCCTTCAGACACTCCAGGTAACGGTGCCCATATCCCCAAAAATAGAGATCAATACCGGCTCTCCGCCGCTCCACCCAGCCGTCCTCCGTCATAGGCATGGAAGCACTGTCGTCAATGACGGAAAAGCCTTCGCGTGACAAAAGCCCCGACCCCAGTTCGATTTTTTTGTACTCCCCGGGATCCCTGACATAGATATAGCGTTCTCCGTCCATTCCGTCCAGCGTGCGGTAAGTACCTTTCAGATCGCCCGGCTCCTGTCCGTAATGCCACCGGCTGCCTTTTACAGACTTCACATCAATCATCAGACCGTCTGCCGTAAATTCCTTCTGATCATAATATAACACGAGCTCGGAGGTTTCAAGGATCAGCCAAGGCCGTTTTCCCCTTTTCGGCTCCCCCTTTTCTACGGGTTCAGGCCCTTCCGGGGCGCATGCTGTTTCAAACCGCGGCGCTTCAAAATCCCGGTTTATCACCGCCTGCGTCGCCCTGTCCTCGAAATATCCCTCAATGCTGTACTCCAGACGCAACAGCGACGGCGTAAGCACCGTGATCCTGTAATTTTTTCCCTTAACAATCCCTTTCTGATCCATCAAGCGGTTCTCCTTTCCCAAAGCCGTCCATTAAGCCGTCAGTGTCTGTTTCCTCCCCTATACTCCTCCGTCTAAGCCGTCCATTCTCCAATCAAGGGTACGGAACGCATCCGCAACCGTCTTCAGATCCAGCTGGGCAAAATTGCTGCTTGCCGAATACCGGTCCGTGCAGAAGATCAGATACGCGCCGAGCATTGGATTGACGAGCCGGGTTACCTTGCCAAACGCGCCGACACAGTGGAAATGCACCTTGCAGGACTGAATCTCCTGTTTGAGCAGAAGCATTCCCTTAAGCGCCTCCGCCAGCTCCTCCGCCGTGTCCGCGGCGCCGACGATCTTAATCACATCCGGGCCTTTCGACTCCAGATGCCGCGCAAGGCACAAAAGCTCCTCCGCACGCATCGGGACAAAGGTATGACAGGAGATCAACACCTCGCATCCCCGCTCGCGCGCAAATGAAATGAGCTCCTTCTGTCTGGCAAGCGCCCGCTCATCAAGCGTCACCTCCCTCGGGTTCGCATGCGCAAAAATCATATCCTCCGGCGCATGCTCCCGGTCGAATCGCTCTCTGGAAAGCCGGTCGAAAGAAAAATTCTGCATATCAATACAGTCCGCCCCGGCTTCGATCGCCATTTTTAAAAGACCAATCCTCTCCTCTTCCGTCTCTTCATACGCTTCCTGATCATAATTCTGGCTGTAGCTCAGCGCCATTACCGGCAAAGCGGAGTCGTTTATGATCCTTCTTATCGACTCCACATTCTTGTATTCTGCGTCCAGACAGGAAAGGTGCAGGTCATATCCCATCGCCCCGTCAATTCTGGCATTTTTCATTTTCGCGATTGCGTCATACGGTGTACGTTCCCTCACCACGTCAACAATAAAAGGCGAAGGATGATTCGCAAAACTTCTTTTTCCCATGTTCTCCTCCTTGTTCCTCCGACTGTCAGGCACACCCTCGGATTCCGCTTCCCGGACGTCCTGCGCCGGCACCTGCCCTTCCAATGGCATGCAGCCGTCCCTGCCCCTGCGCTGTTTATCTCACCTGCAGAACTACCTTCCCGATATTCTCTCCCCGCTCCAGTATCGCGTGGGCTTCTTCCGCCTGTCCGATGGGCAGCACCTTATAGATGCTTGGTCTTATGCTTCCATCCTCGATTTTCGGCCAGACCTGCTCCACAAGCTGGCTTAAAATCATCGCCTTCATCTGCGGCGTGCGGTTTCGCAGCATACTGCCGACCAGATGCAGCCCCTTTGTCAGCAGAGGCCGGAGTAGAAGCTTCGTCTCCACGCCTGTCAGGGTGGAAATCACGATCCAGTAACCCCCCTTCGCCATATAAGGGAGGCACTCTCCCAGCATTGTTCCGCTTAAGCAGTCCATCGCCACATGAATCGGACTTCCGGCCGCTTCCTCCATCTTCAGAACGTCCGCGATACGCTCCTGTGTGGAAATGATGACCCGGTCTGCGCCCAGATTCTCTATCCTCTTCTTCTGCTCCTCCGACAGCACTGTGGTGATCACTCTCGCTCCAAACGCTTTTGCCAGAGGGATCGCAACGCTCGAAAGTCCCCCGGCGCCGGCCGGAATAAAGGCGGTCTGTCCAGCTTCCAGACGACCCTCCAGGAAAAGATTCAGCCAGGATGTGGCATATGCCTCCGGCAGAGCGGCCGCTTCCATAAGCGTCAGCCCTTTCGGCACCGGCATCGCCATATCATAACGGACGGACGCATACTGCGCGTATCCGCCTCCTCCGAGAAGCGCACACACTTCATCGCCGATTTTCCATCTGCTTTCTCTTTCGGCGGTTTCGCCCATCTCGACGACCCTGCCGGATATCTCCAGGCCCATCCATTCCGGGCAACCGGGCGGAGAAGGGTATTTCCCCTGCCGCTGCAGCAGATCCGCCCGGTTTAACGCCGCCGCATGAATTTCGATCCGCATTTCATCCTCTTTCATTACCTGATCCGGCACATCCGACCAGACCAGCTCTCTCCTATCGTTTACCAGCATTGCCTTCATATGGAATCTCTCCTTTCAGGACTCGCCCGCCGCTGATACAGCTTTTTCAATCCCCGTTTATAGAGACTGGAGCCTTCCTCACCTGATAACCATTCTCTCGCACTATAACAGAACATCCGCGGTACGTAAATGTTCATATCGATATTCTTGTGCTTTTCGATACTATCATTCCGGATTCCTTTTCCTGCCGGATGTATTTACATTTTTTCATTTCAGATATAAAATGATGACAGGCATTACAAATAAATACCGCAGAATACAGGAAAAACATTTCTGCTCACATATTTGAGGCTCAAGCAGAAAGAGAGGCTGGAAGAAGAAAAGATATGCAGAATTCTTTATATGATATGATAATCACCAGGATCTACGCGTTTAACCGTATCCGTGTCTCACAGGGGCAGTCCGCCCAAAGACGCGGCAGGGAATATTCCGCTTTTGCCATCAAGACCCATGGCTGCACAGTCTATCACATGCAACGCACGAAATATATCTCCGATCCGGGCCACGTCGTTTTTCTTCCCCGGGGTGCGTCCTATTCCTGGGAATGTCTGGAAGAAGGAGAATGCCTGATGATCGAATTCGACTGCGAAAACTACCCCGACTCCATTTTAAGCGCGCCGATCAAAAGCAGTATGGAACTGACCGCCATCTTTTCCCGTCTGGAGAATCTGATGCTGTTTCGGCCCCACGGTTATCTTCCGAAATGTATGACCGGTCTGTATGAGACCATCTCCCGGATCGCGGAAGATGAACAGACAGATTACCGGTTCTCATCAAAAAAAGAACGGATCCGCCCTTCCATCGAATACATGGAACAGCATTTCAGCGACGGAGACATTGACAGCCATATGCTCGCGCGCCTGTCCGGTATAAGCGACGTGTATTTCCGTAAGATCTTCACGGAAGTCTACGGCATGCCGCCGATCCGGTATCTTAACATGATTAAAATAGAAAAAGCGAAAGGCCTTTTGATAAGCGACTACAGTACGATCGGGGATGTGGCGGAATCTGTAGGATACGGCAACGTATATCATTTCTGCAAAATGTTCAAACAAGTGACCGGAATATCCCCCGGCAGATATGCTGCGTCTAAGGATATGTCCGGTCACCGCTAAAGGATGTGCGAAACCACAGTCCTTCCGTTATTCCATCGACTGCAGCACCGCGCGGATCCCCTCTTCAAAGGTCGTCCCGGGACGCCAGCCGGTATCGCGCTCCAGAGCGGAAGTATCTGCGCACAGATACATGACCTGATTCGGAGAATACGGCAGTCTCCCGATCCCAAGCGCATGTCCCGGCGCGGCGATGTCCCGGATGATCCCGATATACTCCGCCAGCGGCCTGGCCGTACCGCTTCCCAGGACATAGACCCGGCCTTCGGTGTCGGTCTCCCCAAGAAGCCGCAGGGCACGCGCCGCGTCGCCGCTGTAAAGATAGTCCCACCACTGCTCCCCCTTCGTAAATTCCGGAACGGTCCCTTCCTTCAGCTTCCGGATCGTGGACATGACCATGGAGCCGGCCCCGTCGTTAGGCCCGTAGACGCTCAGCACGCGGACCCAGATCTGCTGCATCCCCAGCTGACGCGCATACTCCCCGGTCATCTGTCCTGCGCACAGCTTGGCGTAGCCGTAGCCGGTCTCCGGACGGACGGGCGTATCCGGCCGAAGCGCTTCCTCCGCCCTGCCGTACTCCGCCTGAGAACCGATCCCGATCCACTTCCTGCAGCCGAACCGGGCGGCTGCCGCCACCGCGTCCAGCGCATATTTCACGTTCTGATTCTGCAGATACATATCGTTCCGGGCGTCGCCGGTCGTACCGGCCCAGGCCAGGTGATAGAATACGTCCCAGTCCTGTCCCGTTTCGTTGCGGACCGCCGCCAGATCCTCAAGCGCACAGGGCATGCGCCGGATCAGCGGATGCTCCGGAATATTCCGGTTCCGTCCGGATCCCTCTCTTATCAATACCAGGACCTCCGTTCCGGCGTCCGCCAGCTCCCGCACCAGAGCGGTTCCGACGGCGCCGGTCGCCCCGGTCACGATCGCCCGTTTCATAGCCGATTTGCTCCTCCGTTCCTGATCTGATCGCATGCGGTTCCTGTATGCGGGAACCGGCAAGCGGCAGCTCCTGCCGCCGGTTTCGTCACTCCCGTATCCGCGGAATGATCATATTGGCGTCCATTTCCTCCTCCGGAAGGAACGGCGCCAGATCCTCCAGCGGCGGCGATACCATCGTTCCGTCCGGCAGCCGCTTCGCCGCGGATTTCGGCTCGAAATTCTGATCCATCGTCACGAAGAATTCGCAGATCACCGGGCCCTTCACGGCCAGCGTCTTCTCCACGGCCTGCGCCAGCTCGCTGTTATGCCGGGCGCATACGTACGGATAACCGTACGCCCAGGCCAGCTTCTCCATGGACGGGAAGCTGAGATCATGGCTGTCCACGCCGATTCCCACAAGCGGCTCCCCGAAGTAGTTCTTCTGGGTCTGCCGGATGGAATGGTAACCGCCGTTATTGATCAGGAAGATCTTGATCGGCATCCGGTGATGGATAATGGTCTGCAGCTCCTGCAGGTTCATCTGGATACTGCCGTCGCCGGTCAGCAGGATGATATCCTGGCTGTGGTCCGCCATACAGGCGCCGATGGCTGCCGGAAGATCATAGCCCATGGAAGCGATGGCGGAATTGGTGATAAACCGCTGCCCTTTCTTAATGATATAGGCGTGTCCGCCCGCCACGCAGGCAGAGCCGTTGCCCACGACCGTGATCTGATCTTCCTTCGCCCTCAGGCTCAGCTCCTTCACGACCGCGTAGACATTGGCCTCCTTCGTGTCGTCCTGCTCCATATGTCTGGGCAGAACGACCGGATACGTCTTCTTCCACATCCGGCACGTCTCATTCCACGTCATGTCCTTAAGGCCCTTCCCGCCGCCGAATACCGGAAGCGGCAGATGATCCTCATCCATGACCCGCTCAAGCGCTTCCAGAAGATCCTTCGCGTCCGCGTGAACCGGCATGTCCACATGAAGACTGGGCTTCTTTAACTCCTCTGCGTCCACGTCGCTGATGATCGTATAGGCCGCCCTGGCCCACGTCTCGTAATTGTATCCGACCTGACGGATGCTTAGGCGGCTTCCCACAGAGAATACCAGATCGCTGTTCTGGACCGCGAAATTGCCGGGACGGTCGCCCATATTGCCGGCGCGGCCCACATACAGCGGATCGTCGTCGCACATCAGGTCCTGACTGTTCCAACCGGTAGCCACCGGGATCCCCAGCTTCTTGACTACCCGCTCAAATACCGGGAACGCCCCGGCGATCCGGATCCCGTTGCCGGCGTTAAATACCGGCCGTTCCGAACTTCGGATCTTATCCAGAATGATCCTGGCGGTCTCGTCGCTGACCTTTCCGGGAAGATGCTGGCCTTCAGGGCCGGCCTCGAACGCCTCCGGATCAAAGCCTTCAAGCTCATCCGTCTCGATAAAAGCCCCCTGGACGTTCAGCGGGATATCCAGCCACGCGGGGCCGGGCCTGCCGGAATACGCCAGATACAGGGCCTTTTCCAGACAATAGCGGATCTTCATGGGATCGATGATCATCTCGCTGTATTTCGTCATGCAGCCGATAGCCTTCGTAATATCGAATTCCTGATCGCCCATGGCGCGGATCCCCACGCCCGACCACCGGGCGGTCGTATCATACCGCACCTGTCCCGACAGGATCAGCATCGGGATCGAATCTAGCCAGCCGCCCACCACGCCGGTGATGGCGTTGGTTCCTCCGGGGCCGGTGGTAACGCAGAGCGCCCCGATCCGGTTATGGATCCTGGCGTAGCTTTCCGCCGCGATCGCACACGCCTGCTCATGATGCTGGTACAGGCAGTGAAGTCCCTCCTGATGACCAAGCGCATCGTTTAAGTGCATGGCGCCTCCGCCGGTAATCATGAATACCTGCGAGATCCCATGCTCCACCAGAAATTCCGCTATGTAATTCGATACCTTCTTTCTCATACGCCCTCCTATTTATAATACCGTGCCGCCGCGGCGAAGCTGTCGCGCAGCTGGTACTGATTGTTCAGCCGCATCACGCTGCCGGTCCGTCCGGCCACAAAATGCTCCAGCTTCTCCATGTATTCGTCGGGGGTAATGGTTCCCTCCGCCACGTAGGTCAGTCCCTTCTCCCAGCTGGCCGTCAGATCCGGATTCAGGAGCTGACGGATGGAGGCCGCGACCACCTCGAAGACCAGCTCGCCCAGAAGGGTCGGCGTGATCACCTGGGTCTTGCTGTTTAACGCCAGGTATTTGATATTCACCAGCTTCTTCAGGATCTCCGCCCGGGTGGCGCTGGTGCCGATGCCGCTGCCCTTGATCTGCGCCCGCAGCTCCTCGTCCTCGATCAGCTGGCCTGCGTTCTCCATGGCCAGGATCATCGAACCGGAGGTATAGCGTTTGGGAGGCGAAGTCTCGCCTTCCTTGATGGCAAAGCCGGAAACGTTCAGCTCCATCCCCTTTTTCAGCGACGCCAGCATCCGCAGAAACTCCGGATTCTCCAGATCCCGGCTGTTGCGCTCGGAATCGCCGGCGTCCGAGGCATCCGCTCTGGCGCTGCCGCTTTCGGCAGAGCTTCCCGCGATCGCAGTCTGGTCCTCCTCCCGTGCGGCCTTCTTCCTGCCTCCGGACACGTCGGCCACCTTCAGATAGCCCGGCTCCGCAAGGACCTTAAAGCTCGCGAAGAAATGCTCTCCCCGCCGCACCAGCTCCAGAGATGTCTTCTGATAAACCGCCGCCGGATAGAAAATGCTCAGAAACCGCCTGGCGATCACCTCATAGACCTTGAGGGCCAGCGGCTTTAAGCTGCGCAGCGCCCCGAAGCCCTGACCAGTCGGCACGATGGCGTAATGGTCGGTGATCTGCTTGTCATTCACATAACGGGTCTTCGCGATGCTCTTATAGCGGCCGTCCTGCAGAACCTCCTCCGCGAACGCCTGAAGCGGCGCAAACTGGCGCAGGCCGCCGATATTCTTATGGATCTCCTTCGCCACCGCAGTGGACAGGACCCTGGCGTCGGTTCTCGGATAGGTGACCAGCTTCTTCTCATAAAGCTCCTGCACGATCTGCAGGGTCTGGTCCGGGCTGATCTTAAACATCTTCGAGCAGTCGTTCTGCAGCTCTGCCAGATTATAGAGAAGCGGCGGATTCTTCGTCTCCTTCTTCCGCTCGACCGCCGCGACCGTCGCCGTAAGCCCCTCCGGTTGGTTCGTCGGCTCTGCTTTCTCTCTACCGGCAGAAGCAGCCATTTCCCTCCCCGCAGCAGCCTGCGGCGCCGTGTCGCTGCCGGTTGATCCATGATCCGCGGCAGCATCTCCGCCATCCGTCAGATATGCGATCAGCTCTTCCGCGGTCTTCCGCTCTTTGAATCCATTCTCTTTATACAGAAACGGTGTACCATAATATTTCGACCCTTCCACGCACCGCCATTCCGCGTCGAATTCCATGGGCGCGGCGCCTGCTTCACCCTGGCCGGCCGCCGGCCTTCCGAAGGTTCCGATCACCCGGTAGAACGGCGTCTTCACAAAATCCCGGATCTCCCGTTCCCGGCGCACCACCATCCCCAGCACGCAGGTCATGACCCGGCCCACGCTGACCACGGTACGGTCCTGCTTCAGAAAACTGGAAACCGCATTGCCGTACTTAAGCGTCAGAAGCCTTGAGAAATTAATTCCCATCAGATAGTCTTCCTTGGCACGCAAATAGGCGGAGGCGGACAGATTGTCGTACTCTGTCCAGTCCTTCGCCTCACGGATCCCCCGCAGGATCTCCTCCTCCGTCTGGGAGTCGATCCAGACGCGTTTGCGCGTCTTTCCTTTCACGCCGGCCATCTGATCCACCAGACGGTAGATGTACTCTCCCTCCCGCCCGGAGTCGGTACAGATGTAGATCACCTCCACATCCGGCCGGTTTAAGAGGCCGCTGACAATGTGAAACTGCTTCGCCACGCTGTCAATGACCTGATATTTGAATTCCTTCGGCAGAAAAGGCAGCGTCTGAAGGCTCCAGCGCTTATACGCCGGATCGTAAGCCTCCGGATAGCTCATGGTCACCAGGTGACCCACGCACCAGGTCACAATGGCGTCGTCCGCCTCCTGGTACCCGTCGGCGCGGCGCCAGTTCTTCTTAAGCGCCGCGGCGAACTGCTGGGCCACGCTGGGCTTTTCCGCGATAAACAGTGATTTCGCCATGTACTCCCTCAGATTCCTATTCTACCCCGAACTGATAGATCGTCGTTGTGTTGTATTCGTCGCCTGCTTTCAGCACGGAAGAAGCAAAACCCGGGCAGTTCAGGTTATTGGGGAAGAACTGGGACTCGAAGCAGTAGCCGCCCCTGTCGTGGTAGACCGTGCCGTTCTTGCCCAGCTTCGTGGACAGGGAATTGCCCGCGTACAGCTGCAGGCCCGGCAGATCCGTATAGACCTCCATGAAGCGTCCGCTCTTCGGATCATACGCCTTCGCCGCCAGTGACAGCTCACCCGGCTCGTGGTTCAGCACGAAATTATTGTCATAACCGCCGCAGAGAGCCACCTGATGGAAGTCCGTGTTGATCTCGCCTGCCATGGCCTTCGCGGTGCGGAAATCCAGCGGCGTTCCCTCCACCGGCGCGATCTCCCCGGTGGGGATGCTTCCATCGTCCGTCACCGTATAGTGATCCGCGTCGATCCAGATCAGCTGATCCGTGGCAACGCCGGAATCATGGCCGGCCAGATTGAAATAGGCGTGATTCGTCATGTTCACCACCGTATCCTCGTCGCAGGTCGCATGGTAGTCGATCTGCAGCGCGTTATCCTCAGTCAGCGTATAGGACACCATGATATCCGCGTTGCCGGGATACCCCTGGTCGCCGTCCGGGCTGAACAGGGAGAATACGATCATCGTTCCCAGAGAGGTCTCCTCCACCTCTGCGTTCCATCTGCGGAGCCGGTAGTAGTCCGGACCGCTGTGCAGATTATTCTTGCCATCGTTCGTTGCCAGCTGATACGTCTTCCCGTTCAGCGTGAATCTGGCGTCGCCGATCCGGTTGGCGTTCCTGCCCACAATCTCGCCCATATGGCCCGGGTTCACCTTCAGCGCCTCCACCGTATCCACGCCCAGCACCACGTCCGCCAGCTTTCCGTCCCTGTCCGGAACCTCCATCGTCAGCCACACGGCGCCCATGTCCGTAAACGACGCTGAAGCGCCCAGGCTGTTCTTCAGAGTATAACGGTACACCTCCGTACCGTCGTCCATTTTCCCAAATACTGTCTTCGTATAACTCATGTCCGTACCTCCTACGGTCTATTATATAAAGGATAAGGAGTAAATGCAAGATAAAACTCATCATCCGTCCTGCAATCAATCCCGTCTCATTTCTTCCCTGCACAAATCTTTTACGACTTCGCCCGCAAGGATCAATCCTGCCACAGACGGCACAAATGCTACGCTGCCCGGAATATCCCTTCGTTCGGTGCACTTATGTTGTGCCCCAGGCGGGCAAATACAGTTGGTCCTGCAGCTGATACGCATATCATCAAGCGGTCTGATCGGTTTTTCTTCGGAATATACAACCTTCAATTTCTTTACGCCCCGTTTTTTCAGTTCCTTCCGCATGACTCTCGCTAACGGGCACGTCTTGGTCTTATAAATGTCTGCAACTCTGAACTGGCTGCCGTCCAGTTTGTTTCCGGCGCCCATACAGCTGATAATAGGCACATTTTTCTCCTGTGCCTTCATAACCAGTTCAATTTTGGCAGTAACCGTGTCTACTGCATCGACAATATAATCATATTCATGAAAAGGGAATTCATCTGCGTTTTCGGGCAGAAAGAAACACTTATGCAGGGTTACACGCGCATCCGGATTGATTTCAAGTATCCGCTCTTTCATCACTTCTGCCTTGTATCTTCCTACTGTTTTTCGCGTAGCAATAATCTGCCGGTTCAGATTTGTCAGACACACCTTATCGTCATCAATCAGATCAAACGCCCCGACTCCGCTTCGCACAAGGGCTTCACAGACATATCCCCCTACCCCGCCGATTCCAAAAACCGCGACCCTTGAACCGGCTAATTTCTCCATTGCTTTTTCCCCAAGCAATAATTCTGTTCTTGAAAACTGCGTCAGCATCTTTGCATCTCCTACAATAAAATTATTCCTTATATCGAAAACAGCGGATGCTGAAGAACATCCGCATGTTGTTTTCATTTCCTATCAAGCTAATGGGTTTTATTATACATATAAGAGGGATTTTTGTCAATTCATTTTTCCGTCCGGGACTTGACATTCATTTTTCCGTCCGGGACTTATCGTCCAGGACTTGGTACTCCCTGATCACGGTGCGCACCTGCTTCAGCGACAGCGCATTCCCCGTCAGGTCACCCCAGATCCACCCTCTCATAGATCGCCATGGACGCGCCGACCGATACGGCAAGCGCCGCGGCTCCGGCCGCAAGAAGTCCGGCTGCAAGCGCCGCCGGCGCCGTGCCTTCAAGCAGAGCGGCCGCACCGCCGAGGAACTCCGAAAGCGCCTGAAGAACACCCGATGCCACGGCTTCCTTCAGGGAAGCGCGCACCGTACTGATCAGCATGGGCGCCCCGCAGACGAGCACCAGATAGGCCGCCATGATCAGATACCGGGCCTTCTCATAACCGAGCTTAAACTGGAGCGGCATATAGATGCCGACCGCCACCGCCAGAATCAGGAATCCCATGATCGCCATTCCAGGCGACATTCCTCCGACCTGCGGTTTTATGAGGCTTACGGCCCAAAACGCGGCGCAGCTGAATCCGTACGGCAGGAATATCACCACATATTTGGACAGCACTATCATCCTGCGGGAATACGGCGCAGCGCACAGAAGAGACGCCGCCCGCGGATACTGCAGTTTCTTCGCTCCCGTCGCGATCAGGACCATATAAGCCGTTGCGGCGACGGTGATGAAAAAACCGGTCGGCCCCACAAACGCGACATTCATCGTCATCATATACGGAACCAGCAGATTCAGCGCGATCAGCAGTACAATATAACGCCGGATCAGCAGAAAATCCTTTTTTATCAGTGCGAGAAACATAACGTTCCGACTCCTTTCTGTTCAGTTCTTCTACGCCTTATACAGCGCGTTTACAACCGGGATCAAAAGACATACGATCCAACCAGTCCAACCAGAGTATTTTCGATTCTACCCCAGGTTCGCCAGCATGATATCCTCCACCGCGGCCCGTTCCGACAATGCGCCCGGCATCCGTTCCAGGATCCGGTCCGCCTCTTTCGTAATGCCGGTAAAGCCGAAGGTGTTCTCTTCCAGCTTCAAAAACAGCTGCCTCGTCTCCTCATCCAGCATCGCCGGATCCCCCTTGATGATGCGGTAGGCGTCCATCAGCGCGTCCTTCTCCTCCTGAAACGCGATCCGGCCCCGGTCGATCATGATCAGCATGTCGGCCACCTTATCCAGATCCGACGTGATATGAGTGGAAAACAGCACGCCCTTCCCTCCCTGCTCCATGTAATCCGTCAGCACATGGAGAAATTCTTCCCGGATCAGCGGATCCAGTCCGCTGGTGGGCTCATCCATCAGAAGCAGCTCCGCCTTATGGGAAAGGGCCAGCGCCAGCGCAAATTTCATCCGCATTCCCTTGGACAGCTCGCTGATCTTCTGTCGCGGCGAAAGCCCGAACCGGTCCAACCACCTTGCGAAATCCTGTTCCGACCAGGAGCTGTAGGCGGGCGCTAGCACATTCTTCATCTCCTTTATGGTAAGCTCCATGTAGAACAGCCCGTCGTCGAAGACCACGCCGATCCGGTCCTTGATCTCCCGTTCATTCCCCGCCATATCCAGTCCGAAGACGCGGATCTGCCCGGCCGCCGGCCGCACCAGACCCAGGACCGACTTGAGAGTCGTGGTCTTGCCCGCTCCGTTGACGCCGATAAAACCGGCTATGCAGCCCTCGGGAACGGAAAATGTAATATCCTTCAGCGCGAAATCCCGGTAGGATTTGCACAGTCCGGTCACTTCCAGAACATTCATGGTATTCTCCCTTCTAAAACCAATGCACTGCGAATCATGCTTCGCGTGAACTGTTTTCTTCATATAAAATTTCGAGCATCTGCCAGAGCTCTTCTTTGCTGATGTCCAGGGATTTCGCGGTGGCGATCATATCCGCCATCTTCTCTTCTACCTGTCTCCGGCGGGAATCGCGCAGAAGCTCCACGTTCCCCACATTGACAAAGGTGCCGATTCCCACCTGGCTTACGGCAAAGCCTTCCTTCTCCAGATCGTCATACACCCGCCGGATCGTCAGGACGCTGACCCGCAGTTCATTCGCAAAGGTGCGGATGGACGGCAGCATGTCTCCCTGCTTCAGCTCCTGCCTGAGGATCGCGTCCTTCAGCTGATCCTTGATCTGCTGATACAGCGGGACGTCGGAGTTGTTCGATATCAGGATCTTCACATCGCTCCTCCTTTCTAGTGTGATGTGTTTATATGCACACTATACTATCTGTTTGGGGATTTGTCAACTGGAAAATGAAAAAAATGATTGGTGGCGTATTGTCGCGGAGGGTACGCGTGCGAAAGTGCCACCGTATGCGCTCATGGTTCCGGAGGGAAGAGTCTCTAAGACAAAAAAGTTCCGGTTTGGGGGCACTGTCAGATTCGCGAGAATTTCTGAAGAAATTCTCGCTCAGACTGACACTGCGTCCATGACTTGTGGTCATGGCCGCAGACCCCCAAACCGGCCCTTTTTTGCCTAAGATACTCTAACCCTCCTCCTCGAAATCGCGCATACGGTGGCACTTCCGCACGCTGTGCTTCGCAGGCGCTAGAGACAAAAGCGAATTACCGCTGTTGTTTTCCTGACGATTGAGAAATAAACCACCTCAAAGGGATAGAGGGATTCGGATACAATAGTTCTGCAAAGAGTATTTTGCGCACCGCGAAGAAGTCGATAAACGGTCCGTCGCGCTCGCAAAAAACCAGCGAGACAGGCAGGGATCAGGACACATCCTGGGCGCGATTTCACGGAGAAGGGTTAGTCTTTCTTAATGAAAAAACGACAGTTTGAGGGTCGGAGCCCATGACCACAAGTCATGGGCGGAGCGGCAACCTGAGTGAGAATTTCTTCAGAAATTCTCACGAATTTGCCGTTGCCCTCAAACTGGCGTTTTTGAATTTAGAAAGACTTCCCTTCGGAGTCATGAGCGCACAGGATGTGTCCTGGTCCCTGCCTGTCTCGCGTACCTTCCACGTACCTTCCACGTACCTTTCGCGTACCTTCCCCATCCCCTTCGCTTCACTCTCCGGCCTTCCTTCAGCTTTCGCGCGTCCTCCGTTTCTCCTCCCGTATCCTGTCCAAAAACCGCTCTCCGTACTTCCCAAACTTATATTCCCCGACCCCGGACACCGTAAGCATTTCCTCCTTCGTCTCCGGCTTTACGATACACATATGGGTCAGCGTCTTATCCGAGAACACGATATACGGCGGCACCTTCTCCTCCTTCGCGATCTCCATGCGCAGCTCCCGCAGCTTCTCAAACAGCGGCTCCGAATCCCCCAAACCGCCCTGCTGCGCAGCTGCCTTTCCGCGGCGCTTTCTCCTGCCGGTCCGGCTGCCAGTCTCCGGCTCCGCACCTTCCGCGGCAGACGGTCTGCGGCTCTGCTCTTTCGCCCATTTCATCGTAACCGTCTGCGACCCATCCAGGATCTCAGCCGAACGCGCCGTCAGCTTCACAACGGCGTATTCATCCGCCGTCACCGTCAGATATTCCTGCATCTGCAGATACTGGAGCACCTGCCTCAGCCGGTAAACCGGCACCTTGCTGAGACTGCCGTAATACGGATTGTCCTCCATCCGGTACTGCCGGATCTTCGCCGTAGCGGCTCCGTGAACCGTATCGATCACGACGGTCGTCCCGTATCGCTGTCTGCTGGTCCAGATGCACCCCAGAAGCTTCCCGGCGATCTCCGTCACATCCACGGTTTCAAACTGCGTCAGACAATTCGAACAATTGCCGCAGTAATTGTCCCCGTATTCTCCGAAATACCGAAGAATATAATCCCTCAGGCATTCGTTCGTAAAACAGTAGAACGTCATCTTCTTCAGGCGCTCGCGGTCTCTCTCCTGCACCAGCGCGCGGGAGAATTCGTCCAGCTCCTGATTATCCCGGTTGTTCTCGATAAACAGCTGATTGGTGATCACATCCTGACCGCTGTAATACAGGATGCACTCCGCCGGTTCCCCGTCTCTTCCGGCACGGCCGGCC
The DNA here is from genome assembly GCA_947624815.1 of uncultured Lachnospiraceae bacterium. Classification (GTDB taxonomy): domain Bacteria; phylum Bacillota; class Clostridia; order Lachnospirales; family Lachnospiraceae; genus UBA3402. The sequence goes on from CANQME010000032.1 coordinate 26,993, forward strand.
TCCTGATAATAGGATTCTATGTTCTTCGGCATCCCGTAATGGAGTACAAAACGCACGTTGGATTTGTCGATCCCCATGCCGAAGGCGTTGGTGGCTACCATGACCGGGGCCCGGTCGTAGATAAAATCGTCCTGATTCCGGCGCCGTTCCGCGTCGTCCAGCCCCGCGTGATACCTTGTCGCCGCAAAGCCGTCGCGGATCAGGCGCCCGCTCACATCGTCGACCGCCTTCCGGGTCAGGCAGTAGATGATCCCGCTCTCTCCGGGGTGGTTTTTCAGATACGCCTTCACCGCCGCGTACCGGTCCTTCGGTGTCTCCACGCCAAAGTACAGGTTCTTGCGGTCAAAGCCCGTGGCAAGCACCAGCGGTTCTCTCAGATTCAGAAGATCGATGATATCATCCCGCACCTGGGCCGTAGCCGTGGCCGTGAAGGCGCTGACCACCGGCCGCTTCGGAAGACGTCCGATAAACTCCGGGATCCGCAGGTAGCTGGGCCTAAAGTCCTGGCCCCACTGGGACACGCAGTGGGCTTCGTCCACCGCCACCATCGCGATCTGCGTTCTGCACGCGAAGGAAAGGAATTCCTCGTTCAGAAGCCGTTCCGGGGCCACATAGATGATCGGATACCGTCCCTGCCCGGCCAGCTCCAGCGCCTTTCTGTATTGAGGCAGAGACAGAGAGCTGTTCAGATACGCGGCGTGGATCCCCGCCTGGTTCAGCGCCTCCACCTGATCCTTCATCAGCGAGATCAGCGGCGATATCACCAGCGTGATTCCCTCCATCATCAGTGCCGGAAGCTGATAGCAGATGGACTTGCCGGCCCCGGTAGGCATGATCCCAAGCACATCCCGTCCCGCAAGAATCCCGTCGACCAGCGTTTCCTGCCCCTCGCGGAACCGGTCGTAACCAAAAAATTTCTTCAGATATTCCTGTTTCATACACCCTTCCTCATTCCTTATTCCATCATAGACAAAGTCGCAGGCATACCCTCATAAGACCGCTTATGTCTTCGTCGGCGCCTCCCCACCATACTGTTTTCCAGTGTACCGTCGATTTGAAGACCCGTCAAGCATTTCTGTACCCGGACATGATCTATTTTTTACATACAATTTCAATGATAATATCGCATAAAACATGACAACGAGATCCACGGTACGGCAGTAATCAAAAATCCAAAGGATAAGACCAAACGTCCGTTTCCGACGAGGACTATCCTGGTGTATGTACGAGGACTATCCTGGTGTATGTGCGCATTGTTTCTTGCTGTATTTTATGTTACAATAGGACATCAAAAACGATCGGAGGAAAGTTATGTTTGAGGGAAAGGTTGCCGCTGTCACAGGCGGCGCAAACGGAATTGGGAAGTGCATCGCCGGGGAATTCAGAAAATATGGCGCACAGGTCGCTGTGATCGATAAAGCTCCGGGGGAACATTTTGTCGGCGACATGGCAGATAAAAGCGTTTTGGAACATTTTGCGGAGTACGTGATCGAACGGTACGGACACATTGATTATCTGATAAACAACGCCCTGCCCCTGACACGCGGGATCGACGAATGCAGTTATGAGGAATTTCAATATGCCCTGTCGGTGGGTGTTACCACGCCGTTTTATCTGGCAAAGCTGTTTGCGCCCTATTTCGGCGAGGGCGGTTCGATCATCAACATCTCCTCGTCCCGCGACCGCATGAGCCAGCCGCAGACTGAGAGCTATACGGCTGCCAAGGGAGGGATCTCCGCCCTGACCCACGCCCTTGCCGTCAGCCTTGCGGGGAAAGTCAGAGTGAATTCCATTTCCCCCGGATGGATCGATACCTCTTACAAAAACTATGAGGGACCGGATGCCGTCCAGCAGCCGGTCCACCGGGTAGGAAATCCGCTCGATATCGCAAACATGGTGCTTTTTCTCTGTTCGGACAAGGCGGGATTTATCACAGGAGAAAATATCTGCATTGACGGCGGAATGACACGGCAGATGATCTATCACGGCGATTGCGGCTGGAAATTGGAGATCGAGTGAGGATACGGATTCGCCTGCTGTCCCTCCGGGGACAGCGGGCAAAATCCGAAGTGTAGCCACATCTGATTTGCTTGCTCATTAAACGAAAGCTTGGCGATTCAGCCATTCCTTTAGCCGGGTAAACAATTCTTCTTTATCTTTGACAGGTACTGATCCGCTTTTATTCACTGCATAATGATGGCCGAACTCGCTATCAATATAAGTGCTTCCATTAACCGTCACGGGTTTATCATATCTTGGCCTGACATGAATATGAAGATGCGGATTAGGTTCTGATTCTTTATAAAAACTATTCATCAGGCAACTCCAATTACATAAAGCTGCTCCTAAAACCGTCTTCAAACAGGTCTCTACTTTACAAATCAGATTACGAAGCTCTTCCCATTCACCATCTGTCAGCTCTGTCATGGAACCGCAGTGACGTTTCAGAACCAAGATACATCGCCCGATATAATCCTGTTCATCCGAAAGAAAGACAGACCAAAATGTACTCTCGTACACCTGAAACCGTTTATCTTCTTCAGAAAGATTGCACCAATCACAATTCTCCATTTTGCTTACCTACACAATCCCAATATGTCAAACAGTCGTCCACTCGTGTATTATACCACCCAAATGTGAAGAAATCTACTGTCCATTAAGACGGTTAATCGAATTCTTCCCAAAGTTTCTGCCTATATCGAATAGAAAACGTTACGGCGATTTTTCTTTCGCGATAATGATAAAGCCCCCATCTCCGATACGGCTGACACAGTCCAACCGCCGGAAACGGACGTTTGGTCCCATTCTGGCTGTCCCCTCTTGAAAAGTGTTATCATATATGGTAACATATGAGAGGAAACAGAAAGATGGGAGGGATCGTTTTGCAGAGGCAGGATATGATCGCGCTGCTTGTAGAGGCGCGGCTGGAAAAAGGAATTTCACAGGCGGAGCTTGCACGGATGATCGGCACCCAGCGGTCAAGCATCTGCCGGTTGGAGAGCGGCGCGCAAAATCCAACGCTGGATATGGTTTTAAAGATTGCCTCCGCCCTGGGCAAGACGGCATCTCTTTCATTGGAGGATCAGGAAGAAATGGAGACAAGCACTTACAGCCTCCGTATTTATGATATGGAGCTTATGAGATTCAAAATGGAAAAGCGCGGTCTGGAAGGACTGGTAGCTGAGATCGTTTCTGTGAACAGGGACTGCCGCCACCTGCTTCCTCTGGATATGGAATGTACCGGCGAGGGCGTCATCAAGTGGCTGGAACGCCGCGTGATTCCGAAGAACCGCACATTTGTGGATGAGATTCTGAAAACGCTGGGGTTGAGTCATAATGACACCAAAGGGATTATCGGCGTGTGCAAGGGACTGTCCCTGAATGACAGCTATTGGATCGTGCCGGAGGTTTTTGACGGGAAGTTTGCCGACTATAATCTGTATCAGAACCGTTTTTCGGAAATGCTGGCGTTGGTGGCCTACACCGGTGCGGGACAAAGCCGGGAGGCGTTCACCACTTCCCCGGAGCTGACCACCAATGGAATGTTGCCAAAGGCGTGGCGTTTCATCGAAAACGACGGCATTTATCTCTATAAAGGAGGTTCCAGCGGTGCATCTAACACGGGCCGGGAACCATACTGCGAATATTACGCTTCACAAATCGCGGAAACCATGCGTTTGAATGCCGTTCATTATGATCTGGAGAACTGGAAAGGAATTACCGCGTCCAAATGCGCCCTGTTTACCGATGTAGACACGTCCTATATTCCCATTGGCCGGGTGGTTACGAGCGGCGGGCTTCAGAAGTGCCTGGATTACTATGATGAGCTCGGTCCGGAATACGGGGAGCAGATTCGCAGTATGCTGGTGTTTGACGCGCTGATCTATAACGAGGATCGGCACTTCGGAAACTTCGGCCTCCTGCGGGACAATCATACTGGCAAGATCAAGGCACCGGCTCCCCTCTTCGATAACGGTCTGTCCCTGCTGTGCTATGCGGGACGGGAGGAAATCGCGGATTTTGAAAAGCTGCAGGAGTACGCCGCGACCCGCACGAATCCCTACCGGCTCTCTTTTGAGGAGGTGTGCGCCGCTGTGATGGGCGCCAGGCAAAAGGAGCAGCTTCGCCGGATGATCGGCTTTACTTTCAAACGGCACTCTTCCATCAATTTCCCGGAAGAACACCTGCGGGCGCTGGAAAAGCTGTTGGCAATCCGCGTCAGAAAGCTGCTGGCAATCCCCGCAAGAGGGAAGATCTGAATCTTCCCTCTCAACTGTCGGATCACTTCTCATGCCGGAACAGGAACGCAGATCAGACGGATTCCTTCGCGGAAATGTATCCCTGCGCCGTCAGAAGCTCCGCGCACAGCACGCCGCCGCCTGCCGCGCCGCGCACCGTGTTGTGCGACAGGCCGACAAACTTGTAATCATAGAC
>CANQME010000033.1 GCA_947624815.1 uncultured Lachnospiraceae bacterium
AAGGAAGAGTCCATCCGGACGAAGAATGAATTAGATAAAGAAACCAAGGAACGCAGGGCAGAGCTTCAAAGGTATGAAAGACGAGTACTTAGCAAGGAAGAGAATCTGGACAAGAAGTCCGAGACACTGGAACGCAGGGAGACAAGCCTGACGGCGCGCGAGGAGAATCTGAACCGGAAGCTGGCGGAAGCAGAAGAGCTCCGCAGCAAACAGCTGACCGAGCTGGAGCGCATCTCCGGTCTGACGAAAGAGCAGGCCAGGGATTATCTGCTTCATATGATCGAAGATGATGTGAAGCACGACGCTGCGAAGAAGGTGAAGGAACTGGAGGCCAGGGCGAAGGAAGAGGCGGATAAGAAGGCGAAGGAATACATCGTTACCGCCATCCAAAGATGTGCGGCAGACCATGTGGCCGAGACCACGGTATCGGTTGTGCAGCTGCCCAGCGATGAGATGAAGGGACGCATCATCGGACGCGAGGGCCGGAATATCCGGACGCTCGAGACCATGACGGGCGTGGAACTGATCATCGATGATACGCCGGAAGCCGTAGTGCTGTCCGGATTCGATCCGGTCAGACGCGAAGTGGCGAGGATCGCTCTTGAGAGACTGATCGTAGACGGCCGCATCCATCCTGCCAGAATCGAAGAGATGGTGGAGAAGGCACAGCGGGAAGTGGAGATGAACATGCGCGAGGAGGGCGAAGCCGCTATCCTCGAGGTGGGTATCCACGGGATTCATCCGGAGCTGGTGAAGCTTCTGGGCAAGATGAAGTTCCGTACCAGCTATGGACAGAATGCGCTGAAGCATTCCATCGAGGTGGCTCAGCTGGCAGGTCTGCTGGCAGCGGAGATCGGCGTGGATGTCCGTATGGCGAAGAGAGCCGGTCTGCTCCACGATATCGGCAAGTCCATCGATCACGAGGTGGAAGGTTCCCACGTGAAGCTGGGCGCGGACCTGTGCAGAAAGTACAAGGAGTCCGCGATCGTAGTCAATTCCGTAGAATCGCATCACGGCGACGTCGAGCCGGAGAGCCTGATCGCATGCATCGTGCAGGCGGCGGATACGATTTCGGCGGCCCGTCCGGGCGCGCGGCGCGAGACTCTCGAGACGTACACAAACAGGTTAAAGCAGCTTGAGGAAATTACCGATTCCTTCAAGGGTGTGGATAAGTCCTTCGCCATCCAGGCGGGACGCGAGGTCCGCATCATGGTAATTCCGGAGCAGGTCAGCGACGACGATATGGTGCTGATGGCCCGGGATATTGCCAAGAAGATCGAGGAGTCCATGGAATATCCGGGACAGATCCGGGTGAACGTGATCCGCGAATCAAGAGTCACGGATTACGCGAAATAACAGATTGACAGATATCGGTCAGACAGAATGTGAAGAAGCCTTATAGAATTCTATAAGGCTTCTTTTTCACCTGAAAGACAGGTCCGCAGAAGGGAGGCGGCGTTATGAAGGATAGAATAAGAAAAGGAACAGGTCTGGCGCTTCTGGCGCTTTGCATGCTTGCGGCGCCCCTGGTATCCGGGGCGGAGGAAGGCGTGATCAGCCAGATCACGCTGGAAGTGGAGACGGATATCCGGATCGGCGCGGAATGCTCCATCCGGGATTTTGAACTGACTCTGGAAAGCCCCGACTGCGAGGTGAAGGAGGTCGAGCTCCTGAACACGAACGCTGTGTGGGGCAATGCGGATGTACCCCGCCTGCTGGTGTATCTGAGAGCCGACAGCGGGTACCGGTTCTCCGTAACGAAGTCGGGAATCCATATCACCGGCGCGGAATGCGAGTACGGCCACTGGGATGAGAATATCTATATGTACGTGCTGCAGCTTCGTTTCCCGGCGCTGTCGGACCAGGTCGGGGAGATCGGCGAAGCCGGATGGAGACTGCCCTCCGCGGCAGTCTGGTCCCCGGCGCCTAACGTGGCGTATTATGAGCTCCAGCTGTATTACGGAGGGGAGAAGCAGGGTTCGGTCGTGAAGACAACGGCTGCGGAATACGATCTGGGAAGCCGCATGCGCAAGGAAGGAACGTATTACTACCAGGTGCGCGCCGTGAACCGGAGAGATCAGAAGATCAAAAGCAGCTGGAAGGAATCCGCGGCCATGGCTGTGGACGCCGCGGCCGCCGCGCAGAACCGCGCAAACTTCCCGCCGCCGTCCGGCAGCGGTCCGCTGGCGGCGTCCGGCGCGGAGGAGCCTCCTTATTATCAGGACATGTACGGCTGGATCGCGGAGGGTTCCCGCTGGTGGTACCGGAACGCCGACGGAAGCTACACGGTAAGCGACTGGCAGTATATCGACGGAAGCTGGTATTATTTTGATTCGAAGGGATACATGGTGACCGGCTGGATCGACTGGAACGACAAGTCCTATTACTGCGATCCGGAGAGCGGAGCCATGCTGGTGAATACGATCGTGCCGGACGGACTGGGCCTGCGGGTGGACTCCTCCGGCGCGCTGATCGAGTAAAGGGAGGAATCGGAGATGGCAGACAAGGTGGTCCGTCTGGACCGGCAGCTGAAATACCAGGGGACGATCCTTAAAATCTATGAGGATACGGTCCTTGCCAACGGGCACGAGGCCCACTGGGACTTTATCCATCACGATGGTGCGGCCGCGGTGGTGCCGGTCGCCGACGACGGAAGGATCCTGATGGTGCGTCAGTACCGCAACGCGCTGGACCGGGAGACGCTTGAGATCCCCGCGGGGAAGCTGGACGCGCCGGATGAGCCTAAGCGGGAGTGCGCCTTCCGGGAGCTGGAGGAGGAGACCGGCTTCCGCACGGAGAATATGGAATATCTGATCAGCGTCAACACGACGGTGGCGTTCTGCGACGAGGCCATCGACATCTTCGTGGCCAGGAACCTGATCCCGTCCCACCAGCATCTGGACGAGGACGAGGTGATCGAGGTGGAGGCATGGGAGCTGGGCGATCTGCTGAAGCTGATCTTTGAGGGGAAGATGACCGACGGCAAGACGGTGGCGGCTATCTGCGCCTACGCGGCGAAGGTCATATCCGCTCCGTAAGCTTCATAGACTTCATAAGATACGCATACCGGCGGCTTCGTATCGCCGGATGCGGATCTCCGGCCGGCGGGGAATGACCGGGGCCGGATCAGTCCGGCAGGGGGGAAGTCTATGGCGCGCAGATTCAGACTGACATATTCCACGGTGCTGCTGTGCTGCCTGCTGTGCGGCACCGCGGCAGGCACGGTCCTGGCCAACGGCCTGGGAGAGCAGCTGCGGGAACTGGCGGGAGGCTTTGGCCTGCAGGCCGCCGCGTATGCGGATCTGACGGCGGGCAGGCGGCGGGCCCTGTGGGGATACGTGGCCAGACGGCGGTTTGCGGAGCTTGGACTGGCGGCGCTCGTCGGTATGACGCCTCTGGCGGCAGGAGGGTTTGCCGCGGCAGCGTTCGCGGCAGGGGCGGTCTGCGGACTTTCGGTCTCGGCGCTGACGCTTAAGAGAGGCGTCTGGGGGCTTCCGGTCTTCCTGCTGTCGGCGATGCCGCAGTGGCTTATGTATCTGCCGGTATGGAGCTTCATGGCGCTGCGCGCGGAGGAGGGACTGGACCGTCTCCGGCTGAGGGACTGGCTGCTCCTGGCCGTTTTCGCGGCCGCGGGGACGTTTTTGGAGGCGTATGGGAATCCGCTGCTGATGCATTTCTGAACCGATACGGCTGTTTTTATGTAAATCAGGGCAAATTTGGGTGAAAGTGGGAAAAATGTGTTTGATTTTATCAAAAACAGGGACTATAATGTTTAAATAAAGCTGAATTGTGCTTCTTATGGGAGGAGCCGGGGGAGTATCATGGGGACGGAGATCAGGGAGTTTATCGAATATATGAAGGGGGAGAAGAACGCTTCCCACAATACGTTGGTATCTTATGAGCGGGATCTGAACCAGATGGCGGACTATCTGGCGTGCCGCGGGATTACCGGCGTTTCGAAGGTTACGAAGACTTCCCTGAATTCGTACGTGCTGTATCTGGAGAAGAACGGCAAGGCTGCGACGACGATCTCCCGCGTCATGGCGTCCATGAGGGCCTTTTTCCATTATGAGCTCCGCCAGGGGAACCTGCGGCGGGATCCCACCGAGCTTTTGAAGACGCCCCGCGTGGAGCGGAAGGCCCCGGAGATCCTGTCCGTGGAGGAGGTGGACCGGCTGTTGGCGCAGCCGCAGGAGGCGACGCCCAAGGAGCTTCGCGATAAGGCCATGCTGGAGCTTCTGTATGCCACCGGCCTGAGGGTGTCGGAGCTGATCAGCCTGCATCTTGAGGATGTGAACCTGCCGATCGGGTTCGTCACCTGCCGCGACGGCGAGCGGGAGCGGACCGTGCCCTTCGGGCGGACGGCCCGACAGGCGCTTACGCGGTATCTGGACGAGTCCCGCGGCACGCTTCTGAAGGGGAACGACCGGCCGGAGCTGTTCGTCAACTGCAGCGGACGGCCCATGAGCCGCCAGGGCTTCTGGAAGATCATCAAGTATTACGGAGAGAAGGCGGGAATCACCGCCGATATCACGCCCCATACGCTGCGTCATTCCTTCGCGGCCCATCTGATCAGCGGAGGCGCCGACGTGCAGGCCGTACAGACCATGCTGGGGCATGTGGATCCGTCTACGACGCAGATCTATGCGTCATATGCGAGGAAGGAGCAGGATTCCCTGCGCAGCGCCTATCAGGGGGCGCATCCCAGGAAGTAGGAGCAGAGACTTGCACTCGGAACGGCAAAGTGATATGATGAAGGAGGTACTGACCGGGACGCGCGCCTGCACGCGCGGCCCGGCAGAGCCTTTGTGAGATACGATAAGAGAGAAGGAAAGGGGCAGCATATGAAGAAGGTAGAGGATTATGTAAGAAGCATACCGGATTTCCCGGAGCCGGGAATCATATTCCGCGATATCACCACGATCCTGCAGGATCCGGACGGCCTGAAGCTGGCGATCGACGGAATCATGGAATTTCTGAAGGATAAGGAGTTCGACGTGGTGGTCGGCCCGGAGTCCCGCGGCTTCATTTTCGGCGTTCCCGTGGCCTACGCCATGCACAAGGGCTTCGTGCCTGTCCGCAAGAAGGGCAAGCTTCCCTGCGAGACCGTGAGCATGGAGTACGATCTGGAGTACGGCAGCGCCGTGATCGAGATGCATAAGGATTCCATAAAGCCCGGCCAGAAGGTGGTCATCGTCGACGATCTGATCGCTACCGGCGGCACCATCGAGGCCATAACCAAACTGGTCGAACAGCTTGGCGGCGAGGTCGTGAAGATCTGCTTCGTGATGGAGCTGGCGGGTCTGAAGGGCCGTGAGAAGCTGGCCGGCTATGATGTGGATTCCGTGATCATCTACGAGGGCAAGTAACGCATACGCCTGTGCAGGGCATAAGAATGGAATGAAGCGAAGCGCCGCAGGAGGAATTAGGTCCTAACGGATCTGTCCGTCCCGCGGCGCTGTTCCTTTGGGCTCTCTTTGCCCATCGCGGACGATAATCCGGCTCTCCGCGAATTACCCCTTGCATTTTCCCGTGAATATCATTATAATTAATTCATTATTTTTCGCAGATCCCGCGTTTTCCCGTGTTTTACCGGAGAAGGCGCTGTTTATAGAGAAGGTGACAGTATGGCGCAGGAATTGTCCAAAGAGCCGCTGGAGCAGGAACTGGAAGCTCCGGCATCGTTTACAAGTCCGGAGGAGCTGTATCAGGATCTGATCACGAGCATCCGAAGATATCATCCCTCCGACGACATTTCCCTTGTAGAAAAGGCATATCTGCTGGCCAGAGACGCTCACAAAGACCAGAAACGCAAGTCGGGTGAACCTTACATTATTCACCCTCTTTGTGTTGGGATCATCCTGGCTGATCTGGAGATGGATAAGGAGACGATCGCCGCCGGCCTGCTTCACGACGTGGTAGAGGATACCGGCATGACGCTGGAGGACATGACCAGGGAGTTCGGCTCCGATGTGGCGTTTCTGGTAGACGGCGTCACCAAGCTGACCCAGCTGTCCTGGGACAAGGATAAGGTGGAGATCCAGGCCGAGAATCTGCGCAAGATGTTTCTGGCCATGGCCAAGGACATCCGCGTCATCATCATTAAGCTGGCCGACCGCCTGCACAACATGCGCACCGGCAAGTTCTGGAAGCCGGAGAAGCAGAAGGAGAAGGCCAGGGAGACCCTGGAGATCTACGCGCCCATCGCCGACCGGCTCGGTATTTCCAAGATCAAGATCGAGCTGGACGATCTGTCGCTGAAATTCTTAAAGCCCGAGGTCTACTATGATCTGGTGGAGAAGGTCAACCTCAGAAAGGACGCCCGCGAGGCGTTTCTGCAGGGCATCGTAAGCGAGATCGAGGAGAACCTGAAGGAAGCGGGCATCGAGGCCACCGTCGGCGGCCGCGTCAAGCATTTCTTCAGCATCTATAAGAAGATGGTCAATCAGAACAAGACCATCGATCAGATCTATGATCTGTTTGCGGTACGTATCATGGTGGAGTCGGTAAAGGACTGCTATGCGGCCCTGGGCATCATCCATGAGATGTATAAGCCGATTCCAGGCCGTTTCAAGGACTATATCGCCATGCCGAAACCGAATATGTATCAGTCGCTTCACACGACGCTGTTCTCCGGCACCGGCCAGCCGTTCGAGATCCAGATCCGGACCTACGAGATGCACCGGACCGCCGAGTACGGAATCGCGGCTCACTGGAAGTACAAGGAGAGCGGAAGCGGCGTCACCGCCGAGGGCGACGAGGCCGCCAAGATGGCGTGGCTGCGTCAGATCCTGGAGTGGCAGCGCGATACGGACGATTCCTCGGAATTCTTAAGCATGGTTAAGGGCGATCTGGACCTGTTCTCGGACAGCGTCTACTGCTTTACGCCGTCCGGCGATGTGAAGACCCTTCCCAGCGGTTCTACGCCCATCGATTTCGCGTACGCGATCCACAGCGCCGTGGGCAACAAGATGGTGGGCGCCCGCGTCAACGGCAAGCTGGTGAATATCGATTACCAGATTCAGACCGGGGACCAGATCGAGATCATTACTTCCCAGAACGCCAAGGGCCCCAGCCGGGACTGGCTGGCGCTGGTCAAGAGCACCCAGGCCCGCAATAAGATCAACCAGTGGTTCAAGACCGAGCTGAAGGAAGACAACATCGTCCGCGGCAAGGAGATGATCGACCGTTACTGCAAGGCCAAGGGGATCAACTACGCAGAGATCAGCAAGCCGGAGTTCATGGAGAAGGTCATGCAGCGCTACGCCTTCAAGGACTGGGATTCGGTGCTGGCCTCCATCGGCCACGGCGGTCTGAAGGAGGGCCAGGTCATCAACAAGATGCTGGAGGAGCGCGACAAGAAGCTGAAGCGCGAGATCACCGACAGCCAGATCCTGGACGGCTTAAGCGATATGAGCAGCAGCAAGGCGCAGCCCGTGAAGATGAAGAAGTCCCAGAGCGGGATCATCGTCAAGGGCATACACGACGTGGCCGTGCGTTTCTCCCGCTGCTGCAACCCGGTTCCGGGCGACGAGATCGTGGGCTTTGTCACCAGAGGCCGCGGCGTGTCCATCCACCGGACGGACTGCGTGAACATAATCAATCTTCCGGAGGAGGAACGGGCCAGACTGATCGACGCCGAATGGCAGAAGCCGGAGGGCGGCGAAGGCGAGGAGAAATACACGGCGGAGATCCAGATCTTCGCCAATAACCGGATCGGACTTCTGGTGGATATATCGAAGATCTTTACCGAGCGCCAGGTAGACATCACGTCCATCAATGTGCGCACGAACCGGCAGGGGAAGGCGACGGTCGTCATGACGTTCGACATCCCCGGCGCGGAGGAGCTGGCTCGCCTGACGGAGAAACTGCGGCAGATCGACGGCGTGCTGGATATCGAGAGAACGGCGGGCTAGGAGCCCGGCCGCGGAGCTTAATGCCGCTGCGGCCCGAAACGCCGCGGGCCGGAAGGCGCAGGGCCGCCGGAGACGGGAAAGGCGGAGAACAGGGGGTTTCGATGGAGCATCTGAAGATCGCCGGCATTGTGCTGGGCATGGTGGAAACGAACTGCTATATCATTTACAGGGAGAAAGGGACGGAGGAAGCCCCGGGGAGATGTATGATCGTGGATCCGGCGGACAACGCCCCCTTTATCATTAAGAAGTGCCGGGAAATGTGCCTAAGGCCGGAGGCGATCCTTCTGACCCACGGACATTTCGACCATATCCTGGCGGCGGAGGATATCCGGAGAACCTTTCACGCGCCGGTCTATGCCGGCGAGAAGGAGGAGGCGCTTCTGGAAGAACCGGCGATGAACCTGACCGGGATGACCGGCGAGACCATGAGCCTGGAGGCGGACCGGCTGCTGCGGGACGGAGAGGTCCTGCATCTGGCGGACGCCGACTGGAGGGTCATCTTCACGCCGGGCCATACGGAAGGCAGCGTCTGCTACTATGACGCGGAGGACGCGGTGCTTCTAAGCGGCGACACGCTGTTCTGCGAGTCGGTGGGACGGACCGATCTGCCCACCGGCAGTCAGGAGAAGCTGTTTGTGTCGGTGTCGGAGAAGCTGTTCGCGCTGCCGGACGACACAGAGGTGTATCCGGGTCACGGGGAGAGTACGACCATCGGTCATGAGAAGGAATACAATATTATATAAAGGAGACAGAAACTATGCCAAATCCAGTCGTAACGATCGAGATGATGAACGGAAAGAAGATCAGGGCCGAGCTGTATCCGGAGACTGCGCCGAATACGGTCAGGAATTTTATCAGCCTGGTGAAGAAGGGCTTCTATGACGGGCTGATCTTCCACCGCGTGATAAGCGGATTCATGATCCAGGGCGGATGCCCGGACGGGATCGGCACCGGCGGCCCCGGCTATTCGATAAAAGGCGAATTTGCGCAGAACGGATTTCCCAACAGCTTAAAGCATACCAGAGGCGTGCTTTCCATGGCCCGTGCGATGAACCCCGATTCCGCCGGCTCCCAGTTCTTTATCATGCATGAGGACGCGCCGCATCTGGACGGGGCCTACGCGGCTTTCGGCAAGGTGACGGAGGGCATGGACGTGGTGGATGAGATCGCGTCGGTCCGGACCGATTACAACGACCGTCCCCTGAAGGAGCAGAAGATCCGTACGATCACGGCGGAGACCTTCGGCCAGGAGTACGCGGAGCCGGACAAGCGCTGAGAGAACGGAGAACGATATGACGGAAGAACGGACCGTATGGGTGGAAGGAAGACCGTATCCTGTGGTCCTGTCGGATGAGAGGGAAGCCCTCCTGGCGGCGCAGGCTGCCGGGAGGGCCGTTGTCGGTGTGGGGTCTGCGGAGGGCGAGTTTCTGCCGGCGCCTTACCTCGTGGAATCGCCGGACGCCGCCGATGAAGGCTTCCTGAAGAAGGCGGCCTGCCGGCGCTTCGGCCTGCCGCTTACGGTGGCGGAGACAGAACGTCTTATCATCCGGGAGTTTGCGGAGGCGGATGCGGAGAATGTGCCTGCGGAGCCGGGAGACGGGGAGGCGGACCGGGTGTTTTCTACGCCGGAACTTCTGCGGGACTATATCCGCTGCCAGTACGGAGTCTTCGGATACGGCATATGGGCGGTGACGGACCGGACGGACGGCACGCTGGTGGGGAAGGCAGGCATTGTACCGTCGGCGGACGGACCGGAGCTGGGGTATCATATCTTTGAGCCGTACCGCCGCCGCGGATATGCGGTGGAGGCGTGCCTGGGGATCCTTCGCATGCTTCGGGAGGAAACGGCGGGCGTCAGGACGGAGGTGCGCGCCCGGACGGATCCCGCCAATACCGCTTCCGTCCGGGTGCTTCTGGCCTGCGGCTTTCAGGAGGAGCCGCCGGGCAGCTCCGTTTATAAAAAAATTCTATGAATTGGCCTGAGAAATTGATTTTTTCAAAGAATTCAGATATAATGAGGAGAAGGGGTTACTTAATCCTGTGCGAAACGTGAAAGAAAAGGGGCAATCGCTATCATGAAGGGACTTTTTAATTATGATAACCCGGTGATGCGTTTCATCGGTAAATTCTGGGACGTGCTGATCCTGAATATCCTCTGGATGATCTGCAGCATCCCGATCTTCACGATCGGAGCCAGTACCACGGCGGTGTATTACGTGACGCTGAAGCTGGCCAGGGACGACGACGGCTACACGATCCGGTCGTTTTTCCATTCCTTTAAGCAGAATTTCCGGCAGGCGACGGTCATATGGCTGATATTCCTGATGGCGGGGATCATCCTGGTCGCCGATCTGTGGTTTGTGCTTACGGCCAATGTGGTGCCTGCGGGGACGCTGCGGATCCTGGCGACGGCTCTGTTCATCGGACTGCTCGTCGTGTGGTTCGCGATGATGACCTATGTGTTCCCCATCCTTGCCAGATTCTATGGTACGATCAAGCAGACGATCCTGAACTCGTTTCTGCTGTCCGTACGGTATCTTCTGTATACGATCGGAATGATCGCGATCGACGTCGTGATCGTCATTCTGACGCTGACCAGTCTGCCGGTGCTGAGCCTGCTGGGGATTGCGTTGATCGCGTTTTTAAACTCCTTCCTTCTGGAGCGGATCTTCAAGAAGCTGATCCCGAAGGAAGAGAGAGACGACCAGGAGATGCGCCCGCTGTTTGCGGACGAGGAGCTGACGGAGAACGGAGAAGAGCCGGTCTACCAGATGTTCATCCGGAATGAGGGAGAGACCGCCCAGGCTTCGGCGGAGAATCCTGCGCCGGGCAGAACGGAGGCGGAAGAAGCTGCCGGAGATGCGCCGGCGGAAGGCGCAGAGGCGGGCGAAGCTGAGACGAAGCAGCCTGGGCCGGGTGCAGCTGAGGCGGAAGCCACAGCAGGCGCTGCCGGGACAGAAGGACCCGCGACCGGCGCCGCGCCGGCGGAAATCACAGGGGAAGACGGTTCGGAAGAAGAACAGAAGCATGCGGAATAAAAAAACGGGGCGCTGCGGCTGAATGCAGCGCCCCGTTCGAAATATGCGGCGGTTCGGTGAAAGCCATCCGGCGGCGGCCCCGCGAAGGCCATTTCGTGCGGTCCCGGAAAAGCCATCCGGCGGCGGTCCCGCGAAGATCATTCTGCGTGGTCCCGGAAAAGCCGGCCGGCAGGCCGGTCCCGCGGAAGAGATCACGCTACGAACCGGTACATCATCACGTAGTGGCAGAAGCTTCCGCCCATGACAAACAGGTGGAAGATCTCGTGGGAACCGAAGTGCTTATGCCTGGAATTGAAGATCGGCAGCTTCAGCGCGTAGATCACGCCGCCCACGGTATAGATCAGTCCCCCGGTCAGAAGCCACCAGAACGCGGCTCTGGGAAGCGCCTGCACGATCCTGGTGAAAGCCAGGACGCAGACCCAACCCATGGAGATGTAGAGGACGGAGGAAAACCACTTGGGGCAGGTGATCCAGCAGGCTTTGATCAGGATCCCCGCGACGGCGATGGTCCAGACCAGCGCCAGAAGCATCCAGCCGGTGCGGTCGCCTAAAACCACCAGGCAGACCGGCGTATAGGTCCCCGCAATCAGGATGAAGATCATCATGTGGTCGATCTTGCGGAGCACCTTGTTCACCGCCGGCGAGATGTCGAAGGTGTGGTAGATCGTGCTGGCCGCATACAGAAGGATCATGCTGACGATGAAGATAGCCAGCGCCCCCGCGGCAAGATTCCCCGCCTCATGATGTGCTTTTACAAGAAGAGGTGTCGCCGCCAGCACAGCCAGGACAAGGCCGATAAAATGCGTGATGGCGCTGCCGGGATCCTTAATGTGGAATTCTCTGTTTGTTGCGTTCATGTAATCACCTCGATATTTTTACAAGTAGTTTTAAAAACTATGTGTTGTAATATAGTATATTCCATTTAAACGAAAAATGCAAGACCTGCGATGAAAAAAGTAGGGCAAAATGAAGGGCGGAGAGAACATGCTAGAGGTCTTCTATGAGGATCGGGAGCTGATCGTCGTGAAGAAACCGGCGGGAACGGAATCCCAGGCCAGAAACTCCTTCGAGCCGGATATGGTCAGCGAGATCCGGAACCATATCTGTCACAACTTATCCCCATCTTATGCAGAGCCTTACGTCGGAGTTGTCCACCGGCTGGACAAACCGGTGGAAGGAATCATGGTATACGCCAAAACGAAAAGCGCCGCGGCCGGCTTAAGCAGCCAGATCCAGGCGGGCCGCATGCAGAAGACGTACCGCGCTGTCGTATGCGGCAGATGTGTGGATAATGTGGGTAACTTTGTGGATTACCTGTTGAAAGACCCGAGGGAGAATGTGTCTAAAATTGTGAAAAAGGGGATAAACGGGGCGAAGCGTGCCGAACTCCGGTACCGTGTGCTGGGCGTTCTGGAGGAAGACGTCCCCGCGTGGGCCGGCCCCGGCCCCCTGACGCTGGTGGAGATCGGCCTTCTTACCGGACGCCACCACCAGATCCGCGTCCAGTTCGCGGGCCGCGGCCTTCCGCTGTGGGGAGACGCCCGCTACGGCGCACAGGCCGGTTCATCGGATCCGGCAGGCCGCGCTGAGGCTTTCGGCAGCAGATCGCAGAACGTACCGCGCCGGACGTCCCGCAGGCTGGCCCTGTGCGCCTGCGGTCTGGTATTTACGCATCCGGTCACCAAAGAAACGATGACATTTTCGATGAAACCGGATCAACCGGTCTTTACGCTCTTCGGAGACGCCGGGCAGCAGGATCCGAAAGAGACGTAAGAACGGCGTTCAGCCAAACACGGCAAAGCCGCATACATAAATTCGCGGCTTCGCGGTATACTGATTAACGTACAAAGGAAGTACAAATCAGAAACAGGTGAGTCCATGGTTCAGCCATGTAAGACACGGAAGACGAAACAGCAAGGGGGCCGCGCGCGGCCCCCTATTTTGGAATTAACCGGTTCTCATTCCGCCACTCTCTCGGCGAGACCCCGTATACATTCTTAAATGCCCGTGAGAAATGCAGCTGGCTGGGATAGCCCACGGCGCTGCTGATGCTGCCGATGGACAGGCTCGTCAGCTTCAGAAGCTCCGCCGCCTTGCTCATGCGGTAGCTGATCAGGAATTCCTGGGGCGTCTTGCCCACCGCGTCGCGGAAGATCTTGCCGAAGTAGCTGCGGTTCAGGTTGCAGGAGGATGCGATATCCTCTACGGAGATGTTGTTCTGGAAATTCTGCTCAATGAACGACAGCGCTTCCCGCACATAAAAATCCTGAAGCTTCCCGGTCTGCACCAGCTGTCTGGCCGAGGAAGAGCGGGTCAGGTAATCCAGAAACAGGTACAGATGCCCGATCAGGTGAAACGGCGACTGATCCGGGTTCTGGGCGATGTAGAGCATCTCGTTCTTCAGCTCCGTGCTCAGCTCACGGGTGTTGGCGTGATAGATGGGAGAATCCGCGGCCAGACCCGCCAGCTCCAGCGCCTCCTTCACCTTCAGCCCGTCGAACTCGACCCAGGCGTATTCCCAGGGATGGTGGCCGTCCGCGCAGAACGAGGCGGTCTGCCTGGGGAAGATCATGAAGCCGCTGCCGCTTTTCAGGCGGTACTCGTGATTCTCGCCGTCCGCGTCCGCTGCGGTAAGCGTTCCTGCGCCGGAGATCACATAGTGGAACAGGTAGTGGCTGCAGGTAAGCGGACCTGTGGACTGAAGAGGTTCACACTGCTCCCAACCATATTGATATAAGCTGAGATCAACGAACCTCTCATTTGGAAAAATGGATGACAGGACGTTGCTCATAATCTTGGCTCCTTTCGTCGGCACATGGCCCTGCAGAACAATCGTACTTAGAAATGTTCAACGTAACGCACATAAAAACAGTCGAAAATCCGGGATCCGGTTGTGAAATATTATATAAGCTGCTAACGTCCGCCTTCATTATATACCTAAATCTATATGAATATCAAGCCAATCTTGTAGCATATTGACAAAAACGGCATTTCGGCATATTATCCGACAGATATTGACATTTCCGGCATAAACGGATGCTGTATCGGATCTTCGGAGGCAGCTTACGGATGTTGACAGTCGCAAAACAAAATGATAGAATTGCAGAAATATATTATTTTGAGGAAGTGGAACTGTGAAGGCTGAGAAGGATATTTTCGGAGAGCGGTTTGCCAGACATTACGATGAACTCAAGTGGCTTTACATGGAATTATACAACGACGAGACCCGTTTCGGCGAGCTCTGCGGGAATCTGAGGGGGATCTTTGACGCCAGGAAGGAGAGCCTCAAGGCCCTTGACGCCAGACGGGAGGCTGACCCGGAGTGGTTCCGCGGCAGCGGTCTTCTGGGCATGATGATGTATGTGGGGCAGTTTGCCGGGAATTTAAAGGGCGTGGCGGAGCATCTGGATTATGTGAAGGCCTGCGGCGTCAATTACCTGCATCTGATGCCCCTGATGGAGTCGCCGGCGGGGAAGTCCGACGGGGGCTATGCGGTGGCGGATTTCAGGAAGGTCCAGAAGGAGCTGGGGACGGTCGAAGACCTGGAGGAGCTGGCGGACCGGTGCCACGGGCAAGGAATCAGCCTGTGCCTGGATTTCGTCATGAACCACACCTCCGAGGACCACGAGTGGGCCAGGCGGGCCCGCGCCGGAGAGAAGGAATACCAGGACCGGTATTTCTTCTACGACAGCTGGGAGATCCCGATGCAGTTCGAGAAGACCGTGCCCCAGGTGTTCCCGACGACCGCGCCGGGGAATTTCACCTGGCTGCCGGACGTGGGCAAGCATGTGATGACCTCCTTCTATCCGTACCAGTGGGACCTGAATTACGCGAACCCGGTGGTATTCAACGAGATGGTCTACAACTACCTGTTCCTGGCGAATCTGGGCATCGACGTGATCCGTCTGGACGCGGTGCCCTATATCTGGAAGGAGCTGGGAACCACCTGCCGCAATCTTCCGCAGGTACATACGCTGGTGCGCATGATGCGCATGATCGGCGAGGTGGTATGTCCGGGAACCCTTCTGCTCGGCGAGGTGGTCATGGAACCGGTGAAGGTGGCGCCGTACTTCGGAACCGTTGAGAAGCCGGAGTGCCATATGCTTTACAATGTGACGACCATGGCGACGGTCTGGCACACGGTGGCGACCCAGGACGTGCGTCTGCTCAGGAAGCAGCTGGACGCCGTATACAGTCTGCCGCAGGAATATACGTTCTTAAATTATCTCCGCTGCCACGACGATATCGGCTGGGGCCTGGATTACGATACGCTGGCGGAGTGGGGGATGCAGCAGGTGCCCCACAAGCAGTTCCTGAACGATTTCTTCACAGGAAGGCTGGAGGACAGCCCGAGCCGGGGCGAGCTCTACAACAACGATCCCATCACCCGGGACGCCCGGTTCTGCGGAACGACGGCGTCCATGTGCGGCGTGGAGAAGGCCGGCTTCTGCGGCGACGAGCACGGCATGGAGAGGGCGGTCCGTCTGGACGTGATGCTCCACGCGTTCATCCTGTTCCAGGCCGGCATCCCGGTGATCTACAGCGGCGACGAGGTCGGGCAGGTGAACGACTATACATATAAGGACGACCCGGAGAAGCGGCTGGATTCCCGTTATATCCACAGGGGAGCGTTCCAGTGGAACCTTGTGAAGAACATCGACAGGTCCGGTACGGTGCAGGAGACGCTGTTCCACGCCCTGCGCAGGCTCGAGACGCTGCGGGAGGAGCACGAGGCGTTCGGAGTCCATGCGAAGGCCGCGACAGGCGAGAACGGCGACGACGGCGTGCTGATCCTCAGAAGAACGGGGGAGAAGGAGACCCTGGTCGGAATCTTTAATTTCAGCCGGGAACGGAAGGAGATCCCGTGGACGGAGAACGGTACGGACCTGCTGAGCGGCGACCATATCGGCAGCGATGGGAAGGTGTGGCTGAGACCCTATGACTTCGTCTGGGGGATTCTGGATCCGGACCGCAGCGGCGCCGAAGAAGAAGCTTCGGTTCTGTCCGGGAAGAGCAAGACGGAATAAAGCTTGTAAAATGCGTCCATAATCTAGGAAAAGAATCGCCTGCCGGAGCGACCCAGTGACGGGAAACGGCTGCAGCCTGCCGGCGGCGGGGAAGGATCTGGCCGGATTATGGATGAGAAGGGAAAGCAAATCATACGGATCGCGGGAGCCGCCGCGGCAGTATACCTGGTCTTTCGGTATCTGCTGCCGCTTGCGGCTCCCTTTGTATTTGCCGCCATCGCGGCGGCGCTTTTAAAGCCATCCGCGGAGCGGGTTGCCAGGAAGCTTCGGATCCGGTGGAGGAACCGCAGCATCGGCGTCGCGCCGTGCGTGGTCGCCATATCGGAGCTTCTGCTGGCGCTTTGGATCCTGGGGACGGCGGCCTATGCGGGCGGGAGGCGGCTCTGCGAACAGATCGTGCTCTTCATGGAGCGGATGCCGGAATGGCTGGAGCAGCTGAACCGATGGCTCACGGGCATGTGCCATCTGGTAGAAGAACGGCTGACGCTTAAGGAGGATACCATGGTATATCTGGCACAGGACATGCTTCAGGGGCTGGGCGACCGGATGAAACAGGGAACGATGCCGTATCTGATGGGAAACTCCGTGTCGCTGGCACAGACGGCCGTGGGACTTGCGGTCGTCGCGGTCCTGTTTCTGATAGGCGTGATGCTGTTTGTGCAGGAAATGGATGAGATCCGGAAACGGATGGAGAAATCGGTCTTTTCGGAAGAATACGCCCGGATCGGCCGTGTGCTCAGGCTCGCCGGCCGGGCCTATCTGCGGACCCAGGGGATCATCCTGGTCTTTACGATGGCGCTCTGCGCGGCAGGCCTGTTCATTCTGAAAAATCCCTACTATATCCTGGCAGGGATCGGTCTGGGGCTTCTGGACGCGCTGCCGGTTTTCGGCACGGGAACAGTGCTCGTGCCGTGGGCGGCGCTCAGCTTCGTTCGGGGGATGTGGCAGAAGGGCCTGTTTCTGCTGGCGCTTTACGCGGCCTGCTATCTGCTGAGAGAATTCCTGGAAGCGAAGCTTCTGGGCGATAAGGTAGGGCTGTCGCCGCTTCAGACCCTGGTCTCGATCTATGTGGGACTTCAGCTGTTCGGAATTCCGGGCGTGATCCTGGGACCGGTGGGAACGCTTGTGATCCGGGAATTCGCATCGCCCGTCAGTCCAGCAGATTCCCCCGGTTAAGCGCATACCGGATGGCGCTTCCCAGAGACAGGGCGATCGCGATCTTCGCAGCGTCGCCGGGCAGATAGGGGATCGCGCCCATGGCCAGCGCGCCTAAGAAGGTCAGGTGCATCTGATAAGCCAGCCACAGGGAGCCGAACAGGTAGCAGAAGGCGGTGCCGGCGGCCATGCCGGCTACCACATAAAGCTTCTTCCCATGGAAATGATCGACGAAATAACCCTCTGCGGCCGCCATGAACAGATAACCGATCATATAGCCGCCGGTCGGCCCCGCCATCTTGGCCAGTCCGCCCGTAAACCCGGTGAATACCGGAAGTCCGGCCGCTCCGAGGAGAAGATAGGCGGCGCAGCTTATGAAGCCCCGCTTCAGCCCCAGCACGTACACGGACAGATAGATCGCCAGCGTGCCCAGAGAGATGGGAACCGGCGAGAAGGGGATCGGAAATGCTATCGGCCCAAGCACACACATGACCGCGGTCATAAGCGCGGTCAGCGTGATCTCGCGGATGGTCAAAAACGGTCTTGTTTTCGTATTGTCTGATAAACGCATGGGAAATCCTCCTCTCGGATCTATGGGAATACCGCCGCAGCTCTCTTAGCCGCGGCCGTGGAAAGCCGAATCCAGACGCATGGCCGATGTCGTCCCCGGATGTCTCTACAATGGCCCGCGCCCGGCTTTCAGAATGCTTTCGCATTCATGACGATTATACAGAAAGAGCCCCAAATTGTCAACATGATATTTGGAAAAGGTTAACAATTCATCGGATTTTCAGGATGACAAACAGTCCCCGATATGATAAACTGAAGGCACAGACGCAGACCGGACAGTTCGGAGAGCGGAGGCGGTTCAGGCTATCAGGAAGCCGGAGGCCGCGGACCGGCCGGTGAAGCGTGTGGCAGAATACGATGAGGCAGAAGGAGAGACGTAAGATGAAACTGACAGCAAAAGAGAAAGCTTCCTACGGCCTGGGCGCCGTGGGAAAGGACATGGTCTACATGCTGTCCGCCAGCTATATCCTGTACTACTATCAGGATATCCTGGGGGTCAGCGCGATCGCCATGGGGATGATCCTGATGGCGGCACGGGTATTCGACGCGTTCAACGACCCGATCATGGGCGTGATCGTGGCCAAGACCCGAACGAAGTGGGGGAAATTCAGGCCGTGGCTTCTGATCGGCACGGTGACGAACGCAGTCATCCTGTACGTAATGTTCGCGGCACCGCCGGCGCTAAACGGCAGCGGACTGGTCGCTTATGCGGCCGTCACCTATATCCTCTGGGGCGTGACCTACACGATGATGGACATTCCGTTCTGGTCCATGATCCCGGCCTTCACGGAAGGCGGGCAGGAGAGGGAGAGCCTGTCCACGCTGGGCCGCTCCTGCGCCGGCGTCGGTTCGGCCCTGGTGACGATCGTTACGATGAAATGCGTCTACAGCCTGGGCCAGGGCAACGAGCGGGCGGGCTTCGCCCGGTTCGCGCTGATCCTGGCGGTGCTGTTCGTCCTGTTCATCACGATCACCTGCTTATGCATCAAAGAGAAATCCACGGTAGACGTGGAGTCGCCGTCGGTCGGGCAGATGTTTAAGGCGCTTCTGCAGAACGACCAGGCCATGACCGTCGTGATCAGCATCGTACTGATCAACTGCTCCCTGTATATTACCTCCAACCTGGTGATCTATTTCTTCAAATACGATTTCGGCGGCGAAGCGTGGTACAACAGCTATACGCTGTTCAATACCTTCGGCGGCGGGATCCAGATCCTTTCGATGATGCTTTTGTTCCCGCTGGTCCGGAAGTTCTTAAGTGCGATCAGGGTGTTCTATCTCAGCTTTATCCTGGCGATCGTGGGATACGCCACGCTCCTGGTCTTCATGCTTTTGAACGTGACCAGCATCGCCGCCCTGTTCGTGCCGGCCTTCTTCATCTTCGTGGCGTTTGGCATGCTGACCGTTCTGACGACCGTGTTCCTGGCCAATACCGTGGACTACGGCCAGTGGAAGAACAACCGCCGCGACGAGAGCGTGATCTTCTCGATGCAGACCTTTGTGGTGAAGCTGGCCAGCGGCGTGGCGGCTCTGATCGCCGCCATATGCCTGTCGCTGACGAAGCTGAACGGCGACACGTCGGAGACGGCGGCCGCGGTAGAGGCTGCCGCGTCGTCGGTCATGGGACTGAGGCTGACGATGACGGTGCTGCCGATCGCGGGCCTTCTGATCGCGGTCTTCTGCTTCCATAAGAAGTATATCCTGACGGAGGAGAAGGTGGCCGAGATCACGGACGCGATCCGCAGATAGGCGCATATTTGTCTTGACAAAAGGCGGGAAATAGCGTAGAATCACCGTATTACCATAGAATTCAGGCGTTGAAAGGGATTAGTAAGCTGACGTACATGACCAGAGAAGGAACCGGATGGTGGAAGGTTCCCATGTCCCCGGAAGCTGAACCGGCCCCGGAGCCTCCGCGTGAAAGCGCGGCGTATCCCCGGCGTTAGCGGGAGAAAAGAGAACCGTTCCGGCTGACGGTGTTTTGGAAGCAGGAGCTTTTCGGGCAGCGCGGCGGACGGTTAATCAGGGTGGTACCGCCGGAACAAGCGGATCGCGCCGTCGGCGCATTTCCGCATACTGACGCAGAATTCAGGATCCGGTCCCTCGTCGCAAGGCGCAGGGATCGGGTCTTTCTTTTTCGGTCGCCTGCGGAAACCGTATCAGTACAGAACCATATGTAAAGGAGAGTTCATCATGGCAAACGACAAGAAACTGGTAGAAGCGATCACATCCATGGACGTGGATTTCGCCCAGTGGTACACGGATGTGGTGAAGAAGGCAGAGCTGTGTGATTACGCCAGCGTCAAGGGCTGCATGGTCATCAAACCGGCGGGATACGCGATCTGGGAGAACATCCAGAAGGAGCTGGACGCCCGCTTCAAGGCGACGGGCGTGGAGAACGTCTACATGCCCATGTTTATTCCGGAGAGCCTTCTGCAGAAGGAGAAGGATCACGTGGAGGGCTTCGCGCCGGAGGTGGCCTGGGTGACCCACGGCGGTCTGGAGCCGCTGCAGGAGCGGATGTGCGTGCGCCCCACTTCGGAGACGCTGTTCTGTGATTTCTATGCCAACGACATCCATTCCTACCGGGACCTGCCGAAGCTTTACAACCAGTGGTGCTCGGTGGTGCGCTGGGAGAAGACGACCAGGCCGTTCCTTCGCTCCAGGGAGTTTCTGTGGCAGGAGGGCCACACGGCCCACGCGACGGCTGAGGAAGCCGAGGAAAGGACCGAACTGATGTTAAATGTATACGCGGACTTCTGCGAGGAGGTCCTGGCGATCCCGGTCGTCCGCGGCCGCAAGACCGACAAGGAGAAATTCGCCGGCGCCGAGGCGACTTATACCATCGAGGCTCTGATGCACGACGGCAAGGCGCTGCAGTCCGGCACCAGCCATAACTTCGGCGACGGCTTCGCGAAAGCGTTCGAAATCCAGTTTGCCGACAAGGACAATACATTGAAATACGTCCACCAGACCTCATGGGGGCTTTCCACCCGCATCATCGGCGCGATCATCATGGTCCACGGCGACGACAACGGTCTGGTGCTTCCGCCCGGAATCGCGCCGACGCAGGTGATCGTGATTCCGATCCAGCAGAAGAAGGAAGGCGTGCTGGATCAGGCGTATGAGCTGAAGGACAGACTGGCGGCGTCCGGCTTCCGCGTGAAGGTGGACGATTCGGACAAGAGCCCGGGCTGGAAGTTCAGCGAGTGCGAGATGCGCGGAATCCCGCTGCGCGTGGAGATCGGCCCGAAGGATATCGCAAACGGCCAGGCGGTGCTGGTGCGCCGCGACACCCACGAGAAGATCACGGTGGCGCTGGACGAACTGGAGACGAAGGTGAAGGAGCTTCTGGAGACGATCCGGAACGATATGTTTAATAGGGCGAAGGCACATCTGGAAACGCACACCTACGAGGCGGTGGACTACGACAGCTTCGTGAAGACGATCAACGAGAAGCCCGGCTTCGTGAAGGCCATGTGGTGCGGCTGCCGGGAGTGCGAGGACAAGATCCGGGAGGATACGGGAGCGACCTCCCGCTGCATGCCGTTTAAGCAGGAACAGCTCTCGGACAAATGCGTCTGCTGCGGCAAGCCGGCTGCAAAGATGGTCTACTGGGGCAGGGCATACTGATTCGGAAGCAGTAAGAACCGGCCGGCGCCGCAGGGGACAGAACGCGGCGCCCGGCTGCTGTCAGGGCACGAAACGCGGCGGCCCGGCTGCGGCAGGGGCAGTTTCGGAAGAAAGGATGCGGATTCATGGACGTGGCCATTCACATTCCCCGCGCGGCGGCGGAGATCATCGGAAAACTGAAGAGGCACGGGTTTGAAGCCTATGTGGTCGGCGGCTGCGTTCGGGACGCCCTTCTCGGCCGGGAGCCGGGGGACTGGGATATCACGACCCCGGCGAAGCCGGAGCAGGTGAAGGCGATCTTCGGAAGGACCGTCGATACCGGGATTAAGCACGGAACAGTGACGATCCTGCGGGGCCGGACCGGCTACGAGGTGACCACCTACCGGATCGACGGGGAATACGAGGACGGCCGCCACCCGAAAACGGTGGAATTCACGCCGGATCTGGAGGAAGACCTGAAACGGCGGGACTTCACGATGAACGCCATGGCCTATAATGACGACCGCGGGCTGGTGGACATCTTCGGCGGGCAGAAGGATATGGAGGCGCGCCTGATCCGGTGCGTGGGCCGGGCGGAAGACCGGTTCTCGGAAGATGCGCTGCGGATCCTGCGGGCCCTGCGGTTCGCGGCCCAGCTGGACTTTGAGATCGAAGAGGAGACGGAGGCGGCGGCGCGCCGGATGGCGCCGAATCTGGTCCATGTGAGCAAGGAACGGATCCAGACGGAGCTGACGAAGCTGCTTCTGTCGGAGAACCCGGATCAGATCCGGCGGGTGTTCGACTGCGGCGCAGCCCGCTACGTATCGGATACATTTGCGAAGCTGGACCCGGAACGGATCGCCATGGGACGGGGCCTTCCGGCGAAGAAAAGCCTCCGGTGGGCGGCGCTTCTGCGGCAGCTTGAGCCGGCGGAGGCGAAGCAGGTCCTGCGGGAGCTGAAGCTGGACAACGATACCATCGCCGGAGTTGGCACGCTGGTGGAACGGTGGCGCCTGCCGGCGGGGCGAACCCAGGCGGAGCTCCGCCGGACCATGAGCCGGATGACGCCGGAGCTGTTCGACGATCTGCTGCGCCTGAAGGAGGGAATTATGGAGTACGACCGCATCCCGGAGAGCCGGGAGGATCTGGCGCGCATCCAGGCCGATGCGGCGCAGATCCGCGCCCGCGGCGACTGCATTTCCCTGAAAATGCTGGCGGTGACCGGCGGCGACCTGATCGCGGCCGGGATGAAGCCGGGCAGGCAGGTGGGAGAGCTTCTGGCCCGCCTTCTGGAGCTGGTGCTTGAACACCCGGAGAAGAATACGAAGGAAACGCTTATGGATGCCGTGTCCGCCCTTGCGGACAGATGCAAGGCATAATCTCTGCCTTTTTCACATACGCTAGAATAGCTAGGAACAGGGCGTGTGGAGGGGTAGATGTGAACGAACGGTATTTGGAGATTTTGACCCAGTATGATCTGACGGCGGAAAATGTGCGCAAGGGACGCAGCGGCTATATCTGCGAGACAGGCGCAGGAACGGTTCTGCTGTCGGAATATAAGGGGACGCTGAAACGCCTGGAATTCGAGACGCAGGTCCTGTCCAAAGTCCGGGAGGCGGGGCTGGAACGCGTCGACGATTATATCCGCACGACGCAGGGGGAGCTGGCTGCCGTCGGAGAAGACGGGCTCCGCTATGTGCTGAAGCGCTGGTTTACGGACAGGGAGTGCAATATCCGCGACCGGCGCGAGGTGCGTCAGGCCGCCGCCCAGATCGCCCGGCTGCACCGGATCCTTCGGGAGATCCCCAGCTCCGGAGAATGGGATCTGGGCTCGATCCGGACGGAACCGGTGGAGCAGGAATTGCAGCGCCATAACCAGGAGCTTAAGCGGGCCCGCAATTATATGAAGAACAAACGGAAGAAAACGGAATTTGAGAGCTGCGTTCTCGGTAATTTCCAGATATTCTACGAGCAGGCGGCCTCTGCGTGCGAGGGGCTCGGCAAGCTGCGGCAGAAGGAGAGCGGAGCCCCTCTTTTTTTGTGCCATGGGAACCTGGATCATCATCATATCCTGATGGGAGACGGCGATGTGGCGGTCATCGAATTCCACCGGATGCATCTGGGGGAACAGATGGAGGATCTGTATTATTTCATGCGGAAGGTCATGGAGAAGCATGACTGGAACGTGGGTCTGGGAACGGAGATGCTGGCGGCTTACGAGCGGGTGCTGCCCATTACCGAGACGCAGCGGCATCACCTTTACTATCTGTTCCTTTATCCGGAGAAATACTGGAAGCAGATCAATTTCTATTTTAACGCCAGCAAGGCGTGGATCCCGGCCCGCAATATCGAGAAGCTGAAGAGTCTGGAGGACCAGCTGGAGATGCGGCAGAATTTTTTGGATAAAATCTTCCTTTTTCCGTGAAAATGCGCTATACTGGTTGCATGAGAACCGCAGGCGGCGCGGCGCTGTGCCGGCTGCCCGCGGCGCAGCAGATCCGTACGGGCGGGAAGGACCGGGAAGCGCGTCCGCGCAGAGACAGGTACCGGCGGCCCGGGCCCGTATGCAGAGTATAACATGTACCAGGAGGGATACGTCATCATGAAAGATTATAAGAAGATTTATCAGGAATGGCTGGACAATCCTTATTTCGACGAGGCGACCAGGGACGAGCTTCGCGCCATTGCGGACGATGAGGATGAGATTAAGGAACGCTTCTATATGGACCTGGAGTTCGGAACCGCAGGACTTCGCGGCATCATCGGCGCCGGCATCAACCGGATGAACATCTATGTGGTCCGCCGCGCGACCCAGGGACTGGCCAACTACATCATCAAACAGGGCGGAGCCGCCAGAGGCGTGGCGATCGCCTACGATTCCCGCCGGATGTCGCCGGAGTTCGCCGACGAGGCCGCCAGGACCCTGGCTGCCAACGGCATTACGGCCTATAAGTTCGAGTCCCTGCGCCCGACGCCGGAGCTTTCCTTCGCGGTCCGGGAGCTGGGCTGCATCGCCGGCATCAATGTAACGGCCAGCCATAACCCGCCGGAATACAACGGCTACAAGGTATACTGGGAGGACGGCGCCCAGTTTACGCCGCCCCACGACAAGGGCGTGACCGAGGAGGTTCTGGCGATCGAGGATCTGTCCACGGTGAAGACGATGACCGCTTCCGACGCCAAGGCCGCCGGACTTTACAAGGTCATCGGCGCCGAGATCGACGACAAGTACATCGCCCATGTGAAGGCGCAGGTGGTGAATCAGGACGCCATCGACCGGATGCAGGACAGTATTAAGATCGTCTACACGCCGCTTCACGGCACCGGCAACATCCCGGTCCGCCGCGCGCTGAAGGAGATCGGCTTCACCCATGTGCAGGTCGTTCCCCAGCAGGAGCTGCCCGACGGCGAGTTCCCGACCGTCAGCTATCCGAACCCGGAGGCGGCGGAGGCGTTCGCCCTTGGTCTGGAGATCGCGAAGAAGACCGACGCCGACCTGGTGCTGGCGACCGACCCGGACGCCGACCGTCTGGGCGTGTATGTGAAGGACACGAAGAGCGGCGAGTACATTTCCCTGACCGGCAATATGTCCGGATCCCTGCTGTGCGAGTACGTGCTGAGCCAGAAGGCCGCCGCGGGGAAGATCCCGGCCGACGGCGAGGTGGTCAAGTCCATCGTGACCACGAATCTGGTGGACGCCGTGGCCGCGGCCTACGGCTGCAAGCTGGTGGAGTGCCTGACCGGCTTTAAGTGGATCGGCCAGCAGGTGCTGAAGGAGGAGCGCACCGGCGTGGGCCACTATATGTTCGGCATGGAGGAGAGCTACGGCTGCCTGATCGGCACCTACGCCCGCGACAAGGATGCGGTAAGCGCCAGCGTCGCCCTCTGCGAGGCGGCCGCCTATTATAAGACGAAGAACATGACCCTTTGGGACGCCATGGTGGCCATGTATGAGAAGTACGGCTACTATAAGGACGCCGTCAAGTCCATCAGCCTGGCCGGCATCGAGGGCCTGGCGAAGATCCAGACCATCATGGACACCCTGCGGAACCATACCCCGGCGAAGGTGGGCGATTACACGGTCCTGTCCGCCCGCGACTATAAGCTTGACATCGTGAAGGACATGACCACCGGCGAGGTGAAGCCCACCGGACTTCCGGCCTCCAACGTGCTCTACTACGATATGAACGACAACGCCTGGGTCTGCGTCCGGCCGTCCGGCACGGAGCCGAAGATCAAGCTGTACTACGGCGTGAAGGGCGCTTCGATGGAAGACGCCGAGAAACGTTCCGCCGCGCTGGGCAGCGCCCTGATGGCGATGGTAGACGCGATGATGTGATGAAACGGACGGATGCGTGCGCATACGTGAATAAGCGGCTGGCCGCGGCTGAAAGTGCTGCAGCCGGCCGTTTCTGTACGCAGCCGTTTTCGCGCGCCGACGGGGCCTGGGCTGCGGCTGCGCACGCCTGTCGGCCTCGACTGTTCCTGCGCGTCTGCGGGTTTCGGGCTGCTTCTGTGCGCCTCCGCGCAGCTTTGGAGTGCGCCCGCGCCTGCGCGGAACGTATTTGTCCGGCGCTGCGCAGCGCGGCAGGATGCGAAAAAGGCCCTGCCGGTTGCAGGACCTTTTCCGTAGGGAATGGTAGGTATATTTTAGGAAATTGTTTTAGGGGGGCCGGACGGTTTGCACCGTCCGGTATGAGTATGAAAAAGCTTTGTCTCGCACCAGCCTCTCAGCTAGCGCACCTTTAATATAGCGAAGAATTGTGTCCAAAATATGTACCTGCCATAAAAAAAGAATAAACATTATAAAATAAGGAGAAAAGAAAAAGAAAGAAATTCGTCAGAATAAAAAACATAAAAAACCCCTTTAAAAAAGGGGGAGGGTTGTATATAATGAAAGTAAGATGCCCAATCACAGCGAGGCGGCGCCCGGGCTTACCGAACGCCGCGCAAACGGAAACTGTCCATACGAAACGGAATTTCATCAGGAGGACATACAGAGAATGATGATTTCAAACGATATCGGAATCGATCTGGGAACAGCCAGTATCCTTGTATATATAAAAGGCAAAGGCGTGGTCTTAAAGGAACCGTCCGTCGTAGCCATTGACCGCGACTCCAACCGCATTATCACGTTCGGAGAAGAGGCGCGCCTGATGATCGGGCGCACCCCCGGCAACATCGTGGCGATCCGTCCGCTCAGGCAGGGCGTGATCTCCGACTATACCGTGACGGAGAAGATGCTGAAGTATTTCATTAATAAAGCCGTCGGCCATAAGACCCTGCGCAAGCCCAGGATCGCCGTCTGCATCCCCAGCGGGGCGACGGAGGTGGAACGGAAGGCCGTAGAGGACGCCACGTATCAGGCGGGCGCCCGCGAGGTGATCATCATAGAAGAACCTGTGGCGGCCGCGATCGGGGCCGGGATCGATATCTCCAAGGCCTGCGGGAACATGATCGTGGACATCGGCGGCGGCACGGCGGATATCGCGGTGATCTCCCTGGGAGGCACCGTGATATCCGCCTCCATCAAGGTGGCCGGCGATGATTTCGACGAGGCGGTCGTCCGTTACATGAGAAGAAAGCACAATCTCCTGATCGGCGAGAGGACCGCCGAGGAGATCAAGATCAATATCGGCGCGGCCTACCGCCGCCCGGAGGTCCTGACCATGGAGGTCCGCGGCCGGAACCTGGTTACCGGCCTTCCCAAGACCATCGTGGTCACATCGGATGAGACGCTGGAGGCTCTTCAGGAGCCGGCCATGCAGATCGTGGACGCCGTTCACAACGTGCTGGAGCGTACCCCGCCGGAGCTGGCGGCGGATATCTATGACCGCGGCATCGTGCTGACCGGAGGCGGCTCCCTCTTAAGCGGCCTGGACGCCCTGATCGAGGAGAAGACCGGGATCACCACCATGATCGCCGAGGATCCGCTGACTGCGGTTGCCGTCGGCACCGGCAAGTTCATCGAATTCGGTCATGTCGAGACAGACCGGAGAGATTTTTAAAGAAACGCTGCGCTGATATCCTCCGCGGAAAGCGGGGGATATTTTTGTAATGCGTCCGGCGGCGGACCTGCACTTTAGCGGGCCGCCGGGGGCGCAGCAGAGTACACGGGGAGCAGAGAGATGGCGACGGTAACCGGATTTGTCGAGAAAATCAAATACCGAAATGAGGAGAACGGCTATTCCGTGCTGGAGGTGTCCTCCGACGGCCAGGAGTACGTCCTGGTGGGAACCTTCCATTATATAGGGGAGGGGGAGATGATCTGCGCGGAGGGAACCATGACCGAGCATCCGGTCTACGGAGAGCAGATGGCCGTGGAATCCTACGAGATCCGGTCCCCTGAGGACGCGGCGGCCATGGAGCGTTACCTGGGCTCCGGCGCCATCAAGGGCGTAGGCGCGGCGCTGGCGGCCCGGATTGTCCGCCGCTTTAAGGCGGATACCTTCCGGATCATCGAGGAGGAGCCGGAGCGGCTCTCGGAGGTGAAGGGAATCAGCGAGCGCATGGCCATGGAGATTGCCGGGCAGATGGAGGAGAAGAAGGACATGCGCCAGGCCATGATCTTTCTTCAGGAGTACGGCGTATCCATGAACCTGGCCGCGAAGATCTACCGTGAGTACGGACCGCGGATGTACGGGATTATTAAGGAGAACCCTTACCGGCTGGCCGACGACATTCCCGGCGTAGGCTTTAAGATGGCCGACGAGATCGCCAGGCGCGTGGGCATTATGGCCGATTCCGATTACCGGATCAAGGCGGGGATCCTTTATACGCTTTTAAAAGCGGCGGGACAGGGCCATACCTATCTGCCGCGGGAGGAACTGATGCGTCAGGCGTCGGAGCTTCTTCTGGTTCCGATCGGGAACATGGAAAAGCACCTGATGGATATGCAGATGGACCGGCGGATCGTGGTGAAGCCAGTTGCGGCGAAGACGGATCCGTCGCGGCCGGAGACAGGAACGGGGCCGGCAGACGGATGGGACGACGCTTACGCGGGCGGTCCGGATGCCGGCGGGCAGCAGGCGGTATACGCTTCCGCTTATTACTACATGGAATTGAATACGGCCCGGATGCTCCACGATCTGAACGTCCGGGGGAAGACCCCGGCGGAGGAGATCCACGAGCGTCTGGGACAGGTTATGGAGCAGACCGGCCTTGAACTGGATCCGCTGCAGGTCCACGCGGTGGAGGAGGCGGTGAACAGCGGCCTTCTGATCATCACCGGAGGACCCGGCACCGGCAAGACCACCACGATCAATGCGATCATCCGCTACTTTGAGGCGGAACGGATGGACATTCTGCTGGCCGCTCCCACCGGCCGCGCCGCCAAGAGGATGACGGAAGCCACCGGCTACGAAGCGAAGACCATCCACCGCCTGCTGGAGATGAACGGAAGTCCAGGCGAGGACGGTTCCATTTCCCTGCAGTTTGACAGGAATGAGGAGAATCCGCTGGACGCGGACGTGGTCATCATCGACGAGATGTCCATGGTGGACATCCAGCTGATGCAGTCCCTGCTGCGGGCGGTCAACGTGGGCACCCGGCTGATCCTGGCCGGCGATGTGAACCAGCTGCCGTCCGTCGGCCCGGGCAATGTCTTAAAGGATATGATCGGTTCCGGCCGTTTCAACGTGGTCAAGCTGACCCGGATCTTCCGCCAGGCCGCCGAGAGCGATATCGTGGTCAATGCCCACCGGATCAACGAGGGCCAGCCGGTGGATCTGACGAAGCGGAGCCGGGATTTTTTGTTCATCCGGCGCGGCCAGCCGGACGAGATCATCAGCGCCATGATCACGCTGATGACGAAGAAGCTTCCCGGCTATGTCCACGCTGATCCGTATGAGATCCAGGTCCTGACGCCCATGCGGAAGGGCGCGCTTGGTGTGGAACGGCTCAATTCCATTTTCCAGGCGTATCTGAATCCGCCGGATGAGAAGAAGGCGGAGCATGAGACCGGAGGCGTCGTCTTCCGAGAGGGCGATAAGGTGATGCAGATCCGGAACAACTACCAGATCGAATGGGAGGTTCGCAGCCGCTACGGGATCCCGACGGAGACCGGTATGGGGATCTTCAACGGCGACACGGGGATCATCCGGGAGATCAACACCTTCGCGGAGACGTTGACTGTCGAGTTCGACGAGGGACGGATGGTGGAGTACGAATTCGGCCAACTGGAGGAGCTGGAGCTGGCTTACGCGGTCACGATCCACAAGTCCCAGGGCAGCGAATACCCGGCGGTGATCATCCCGGTCCACAGCGGCCCGCGGATGCTGATGACCCGCAACCTGATCTATACGGCGGTGACCCGGGCCCGTTCCTGCGTCTGCCTGGTGGGCGTGCCGCAGACATTTCAGGATATGGCGAACAACCGGATGGAGCAGAGACGGTACTGCGGCCTGCTGGACCGTATTCTGGAGATCCCGGAATAGAGCCGGGAATGTAAGGGGAGAGTATGGAGAAAATGAAACCGCCGGCCGCCCAACGGGCGGGAGAGCCGGCTTATGGAAGAGCAAAACTCCGGAACCGTTTAGGGGAGGCGCTTACGGGACTCTGCTTCCCGAGGCGATGTCCGGTTTGCGGCGGCATCGTGCTGCCCCGCGGAGAGCTGATCTGCCCGGACTGCGTGAAGGAACTGTCGCCGGTCAGTCAGCCGGTCTGCCTGATCTGCGGGAAACAGCTGGAGAGCGGTACGGGCGAACGCTGCGGCGACTGCATGCGCCGTCCCAGAAGCTTTCAGCGCAATTTCGCCCTGCTGAACTATAACGCCGCCGCCCGCCGTTCCATGGTGGCCATAAAGTATAAGAACCGGCGCGAATATCTGGACTTCTACGCGCAGGCTGTCTGCAGGCGCTTTGGCAGGCAGCTTCTTCGGCTTGGGCCGGATGCGATCGTCCCTGTGCCGGTCCACGCCTCCCGCCTGCGCAGCCGCGGCTATAACCAGGCGGAACTGCTGGCAGGGCGGATCGGCGCGGAGCTTGGGATCCCGGTCTGTTCCCGGGCGCTTCTGCGGACGAAGAAGACGCGGCCCCAGAAGGAGCTGAGCCCGGAGGAACGCCTCCGCAACCTGCAGCAGGCGTTCGCGGCGGGACAGCTGCCGGAGGGAATAGAGACCGTGATCCTGGTGGACGATATCTACACGACCGGAAGCACTCTGGAGGCGTGCGCGCGGATCCTTCTCGGAATGGGCGTGCGGCGGGTCTACGGGCTTACGATCTGCATCGGAAGGGGAGTGTGAGACCGTGATTTCGTGTGTTTTTCTGAGATTTCCCGGGGATTTCTCAGGGATTCCCGTAAAAAAAGATGTCAAGCGAAAATGAAAATGTCCCGAAAATTTTTAAACATTAGCCCTGACTGCTCAGGGCTTTTGTTTGTTCCA
>CANQME010000034.1 GCA_947624815.1 uncultured Lachnospiraceae bacterium
ATGACCGTCGGCTCCGTGATCCGGCCGGTCACGGACCGCCATCAGGTATCCCGCGCCAAGCTGGCCTACCTGATCGATTCCACGGCCGCTCCCGTCTGCATCATCGCTCCCATTTCCAGCTGGGCGGCCGCCGTTACCTACTCGGTTCCCGAGGATCTGGGGATCAACGGCTTTCAGATGTTCCTGAGGACCATTCCGTATAATTTCTACGCGCTCGGCACCCTTCTGATGATGCTTCTGATCGTGACGCTCAAGCTGGACTACGGCCCCATGAAGCTTCACGAGAACAACGCCGCGAAGGGCGATCTGTTCACCACGCCGGACCGGCCCTATCAGGATGCGGACAATGAGATCCCCTCCTCCAAAGGCGGCGTCATCGACCTGGTTCTTCCGGTAGCCGTTCTGATCGTCACCTGCATCATCGGCATCGTCTATACCGGCGGATTCTTCGACGGCGTAGGCTTCATCGACGCCTTCGCCAATTCCAGCTCCGCCGTGGGACTGGTCTACGGCAGCCTGATCACGCTCATTTTCACCTTCTTCCTCTATATGCTGCGCGGCGTGGTCTCCTTCCAGGACTTCATGGAATGCCTGCCGGCCGGCTTTCGTTCCATGTGCGCGCCGATGCTCATCCTGATCATGGCCTGGAACCTGTCCGGCATGACCGGACTGCTTGGCGCGAATCTCTATATCCGCGACGTGGTAGCCGCCTCGGCCGGCACGCTTCGGATCTTCCTGCCCTGCATCATCTTCATCGTAGCCGTGTTCCTGGCCTTCTCGACCGGCACCAGCTGGGGGACCTTCTCCATCCTGATCCCCATCGTCTGCAATGT
The DNA here is from genome assembly GCA_947624815.1 of uncultured Lachnospiraceae bacterium. Lineage (GTDB taxonomy): Bacteria > Bacillota > Clostridia > Lachnospirales > Lachnospiraceae > UBA3402. The sequence continues at coordinate 834 of CANQME010000034.1, forward strand.
ATTTTCGGATTCCTACGAGATGCTGGTCATCGGCATCGCGGCCTGCCTGGCCGGAGCCGTCTGCGGCGACCACTGCTCTCCGATCTCGGATACGACGATCATGGCTTCGGCGGGAGCCCATTCCAATCATGTGAACCACGTAACGACCCAGCTTCCCTACGCGTTCACGGTAGCCGGTGTATGCGCGGCCGGATATCTGCTGGCCGGCGTGATCGGATACTTCACGGACAGCCCTGTGGCAATGCTTGCGCTGCCCGCGACCCTCGTCCTGCTGGCCGCCGTGATCGTGACCGCCAACCGCCTGGTGAAGACCGGAAAGGGCTGACGGCCCACCACAGGTATTTCCCTGCCGTGAGCTCCGTTTGGCGCGCCACCGGTAATTCCCTGCCGTCAACTCCATCCGGCGCGCCGCCAATGATTTCCTGCCAGGAACTCCGTTCGACGCGCCCGAAAGCAAAACAGGTGCAAAAAGGCCGCTGACTCCTCATCGGATCAGCGGCCTTTCGAATCTCTCTTACACCACCTTATGCTTTGCGATATACACCGGGAAGCTGTCCGTTCCCCGCAGTTCCTTCCCCTCGGTGATCGTTACCTTCTTATCGGTGATCACATACTCCACATTGGCTCCCGCCTCGATCACCGTATCCTGCATCAGCACGCAGTTCCTGACCTTCGCGCCCTTTCCGATCTGAACGCCCCTGAACAGGATGCAGTTTTCGATCTCGCCTTCCACGATACAGCCGTCAGCCACCAGCACGTTCTCCGCTTTGGATCCCTCGATATATCTGGTCGGGTTATCGTCGCGGATCTTCGTGTAGATGGGGCTGGGATCAAACAGCGCGTCCAGGTTCTTATCGTCGAGAAGCTTCATGTTCTCGTCAAAATAGCTCTTCAGATCGCTGATACGGGCCACATAGCCGTCATAGCGGTAGCCGTAGGTCTTGATCTTGTCCAGATGCGGCGCAAGCATGTCCCTCTCGAAGAACTGGTAGCCGCGGACGCTGGCCACATTGATCAGCTCGATCAGAAGCTCACGCTTGATCACATAGTAATTCAGGCAGAAGTTGGTCTTGCCCTCCTGGGTGGAATTCATATACATATAGTTCACGCGCTTGTCGTCGTCCATGTCGATCGTATAGTACAGATCCACACCCTGCCCGTGAACGGCCTTCGCGGAAGCCGGAATCTCCTCCTCCGTATAAGCCACGGTGACGTCGGCGCCCGTCTGGACATGCTGCTCGATCAGAGCGTTGAAATCGAAGTTCGCCACAATGTTCGTATCAGCAAGCACCACATAGGTCTCCTTCTGCCCGCGCAGGAAATCCAGAATGCTGGCCAGGGCCTCGACGCGGCCGTTATACAGCTTCACCGTCTTCTCCGCGAAAGGCGGAATGATATTCAGTCCTCCGTTCTTACGGGCCAGGTCCCACTCACGGCCGGAGCCTAAGTGGTCCATCAGGGAAAGGTAGTTCCTGCGGACGATCAGAGAAATATTGTCAATGCCGCAGTTCACCATGCTGGAAAGCACGAAATCCACGATGCGGTAACGTCCGCCAAAGGGAATCGAGGCCATCAGGCGCTCATTCACCAGCTCCGGAACCAGAGAATCATAACTGTTGGGGAACAGAACACCCAATACATCTGCGTTCGTATTTACCACTGCTCCTCACCGCCTTTCACATTATTCCTGACCATGGCGTTGGGGCCGATCTTGGCTCCGTCGCCGATAAATACGTTATTGCCGATCGTGGCCACGCCCTTCTCGTCTCCCTCGGGCATGGCGCCTACGATCGCGTTCTCGCCGATCTCCACATTCTCGGCCACGATGCAGTGCCTGACCACCGCTCCGGACCGGATGACCGTGCCGCCCATAACGACGGCGTCCTCGACCTCTGCGCCTTCCTCGACCTTCACGCCTGCGAACAGGATGGAATGCTTCACCTTGCCGTTGATGCGGCAGCCGTCGGTGATCATGGAATTCTCCACGACGCCGCCCTTGCCGATCTTATGACCGGTCATTCCGCTGTTGCGGCTGTAGATCTTCCAGTCGTCGTCGAACAGATTGATTCCGCTGTGCTCCGGATCCAGAACCTCCATATTGGCCTCCCAGAGCGAGGAAATGGTTCCTACATCCTTCCAGTAGCCGCTGAAATGGTAGGCGTACATTCTCCGGTTGTCGCGGAACAGGTTCGGAATGATGTTCTTGCCGAAGTCGTTCTCCGAGTTCGGATCGGCCTCATCCTCCTCCAGATACTGTTTCAGAATATCCCAGTTGAAAATGTAGATGCCCATGGACGCCAGGTTGGACTTGGGCTGCTTCGGCTTCTCCTGGAACTCGGTGATCCGATCGTTCTCGTCCGCCACCATGATGCCGAACCGGGAAGCCTCCTCCCACGGCACCTCCATGACGGCCACGGAGAACTCCGCGCCTTTCTCCTTGTGGTAGCGCAGGAAATCGCTGTAATCCTGCTTGCAGATCTGGTCGCCCGACAGGATGATCACATACTGCGGGTCATACCTCTGGATAAAGGATATGTTCTGATAAATGGCATTGGCCGTGCCCTTGTACCAATCGGAACCGGAAGCCTGCTGATAAGGCGGAAGTACGTGGACGCCGCCATGGAGGCGGTCCAGATCCCAGGGCTGTCCGTTGCCGATGTACTCGTTCAGAACCAGGGGCTGATACTGGGTCAGTATGCCCACGGTATCGATGCCGGAGTTGACGCAGTTCGACAGCGGGAAATCAATGATCCTGTACTTTCCGCCAAAAGGAACCGCAGGTTTTGCCAGATTCTGGGTCAGCGTATACAGACGGGAACCCTGTCCACCGGCAAGAAGCATTGCTATCATTTCTTTTGCCATGATAATCTCCCCCTCATATAGTTTGAGTTAACTTGATTCTACCATAAAACTGTAAATATTGATACCCTTTTGGGAATAATTTTTGTAATTTATGGCAAAGTATACAAAAGGAGAACTGCGTGCACTGGTATTCTGCCCACAAAACGACTGTTTTATGAACGATGATTCTCCGAATCCGGTTATGCTTCCGGCTCCTGGGAGGAGCCGTCATCAGACTTCCGGTCCGAATCGTCCTTCGGCTTTTGCATCAAACCGCTTCCCGGCTTATGTACCGCGCCGTTCTCCGGCTCCTGAGCCGGTTCTGCCTCGTCCTGCTCCAGCTCCTGCAGATCCACCTGCAGCTCCTCTTCTACCTCGCTTCGGATCTCCTCGGCCCGGACCGGATCCATATCCGGAAGATTCTCCCTGGATCCGATGCCGAAACGGCGCAGAAACTCCTCCGTTGTCGCGAAAAGCGCCGGACGCCCTGGCGCGTCCAGCCTGCCGATTTCCTCGACCAGGCCGTATTCCACCAGACGGTTGACCGCGTGGTCGGAATTGACGCCCCGGATCTTCTCGATCTCCGCTCTCGTCACCGGCTGCTTATAGGCGATAATAGACAGCGTCTCCAACGCCACATCCGTCAGCACATGGCGCTTGGGCGCCGCCGCTACCCGGATCAGATTCTCATAAAAACGCCCCCGCGTGCAGAGCTGATAACTGTCCTCCAGACGGATCACCTGCATTCCGCGGTTCTCGTGGTCATAGCGCCAGGCCAGATTCTCCACGACCTTCTTCGCCATATCCGCATCCTGACCGATGGCCGCGGCCAGCTGGCCGATCTCCACCGGACTTCCCATCGTGAAGAGAACCGCCTCCACGACGGCCTCCCAGTCGGTCTCCGGATCATGCGCCTCCGGATGCTCAGACTCATTCCGAAACATCTCCATCTGCACCGGCTCATATGCCGTCGTCTCCGGCTGCTTCGGCCCCTTCGGTTCGTTCTCTAATGTCTCTGCCTCGCCCTCAGATGTCGCCGCCGGTTCCGGTCCTCTCTCCGACATCTCCGGCTGTTCCGGCTCACCCGCCAGTGTCTCCGGCTGCTTCGGCACCTTCGGCTGCTCCGGTTCGTTCTCTAATGTCCCTGTCTCGTTCTCAGACGTCGCCGCCGGTTCCGGTTCTTTTTCCGACATCTCCGGCTGTTCCGGCTCGTTCTCCGGTGCTTCCGCTTGTTCCGGTTCGTTCTCCGACATATCCGCCGGTTTGGGTTCTTCTTCCGATGTCTCCGCCATATCCGCCTGCCCCTGCATCGCTTCCTGCGCCTCCAGCTCCGCTTCCAGCGCTTCCTGTCTGGCTTCTATGGCTTCCAGATCGAATTCCTCGTCGTCTTCCCAATCTCTGTCCATTCCGTTCCCCTTATCTCTCAAAATCCTCCAGACCGTCCAGATCAAGGCCTTCCAGACCGCTCTCCGTATCCACCGCCTCGATATCCATATCGTCAAACAGGGCGGCCTGCGTCAGTCGGATCCGCCCCATCCTCATCAGCTCCAGGACGGCCAGAAAGGTGACTACCACCTCCACCTTATCCGCCTGCTTCGTCAGCATCTGCCGGAAGCTGAAGCGGCGTTTCTGCCTGGCGTAGTCAAGAACCGAACCAATCCGTTTCTCCAGACTGACGCTCTCCTTCCGGATCTCGCCAAACCGGCTCCGGATCGGATCCACACGGTCGTCCTGCCGCTTCATGACCGACGCGAAGATGCTCTGAAGCTTCGCCAGCGTCAGGCCGTCCAAAAGCGAATCCAGATCCACCGGCGGCTCATACCTTGCCACCTCGCCCGGTATGGTCGGTGCCTTATAAAAATGCTTCTCCGCATCCTGCTCCATCTCCTGAAGCTGAAGAGCCATCTGCTTATACATCTTATATTCCAGCAGCCTGGCTACCAGCTCGGCCCTCGGATCCTCCTCCTCGCCGTTCTCTTCCTCCGTAACAGGCAGAAGCATCCGGGACTTGATGTCGATCAGCGTGGCCGCCATGACCAGAAACTCGCTGACCACATCCAGATTCTCCGTTTCCATCCGGCTGACATAGTCCAGGTACTGCTCCGTGATCAGCACGATGGGAATATCGTAAATACTGACTTTGTTTTTCTCGATCAGATGGAGAAGCAGGTCCAGCGGGCCCTCGAAGTTCTCCAGCTTATAGGATATGCTCATCGGTCATACGTACCCTTCCGTCAGAATATTGCACTAAATAAAGTATACCAAAAATGTCCAAATCTGTAAATGTGCGTTCTCTCACGCCCGTCGCGGTTCCACCTTCACCACCACGATCTGGGCCCTGTCGTTGAGGCGCAGATTGACCGAATGGGTGCCCAGGCCGCGGCCAACGATCATCACGCCTCCGTCCTTCTTATGCATCCCCTGGCAGTCCTTCCGGAAAAACTCAAACTGCGGCGTCATCAGACCGCCCGCAAACGGCAGCCAGATGGTTCCGCCGTGATAGTGTCCCGACAGCGTCAGATCGGCTCCCCAACCCGCATAATCACCGAAGAACTTTGGCGAATGGGCCAGCAGAATCTGATACCGCCTCCGGTCCGCCTCCCCAAGCCGCGCCCTGATATAACCGCTCTCCAGCTGGTCCGCGCACCGGTGCCGGTAACATCGCCTGTCCAGATTCAGTCCGCTGATGCGCACCTCTCCGTCAAACACCGCGCTCCCGTCCGAAAGCCAGACGACGCCGGCCTCCGTAAGCTCCTTCACATACCGGTCGTAGATATCGCCGTAGCGGCCCCGGTCCCGGTCAAGACGGCTCTCATGGTTGCCGTTTCCGTAGTAGACCGGGCAGATATCGGCCAGTTTCTTCACGAAAAACAGGGCGGAACCGATATCCACCCCCTCTTTCGCGACCATCATATCCCCGCCGATCAGCACCGCGTCCGGCCCGATCCGGCGGATGGCGTTCAGGAGCCGCCTCTGCCCCTTTCCAAAACATTTGTCATGCAGATCCGTCAGGAACACGAATGTCCGTTCCTTCGTCACCTTGTCCGTCTGCAGTCTGTATTCATCTGCCGTGAAAACGTTCCGCTCATAGGCGGACCGCAGAAATATCCATGCCGCAGCCGCAGCCGCCGTGACCCACATCCATATCATCCGTCGTTCTCCTGCCGTCTCTGATCTGCCTTTTGCATCATTTCTGGTTCTTGAACACCGGATCCGCCGGATGTCCGCCTGCCAGCTTCTGCATCGTGCGCTGCACCGCGTCCCTGGAATTCTTCCAGTCCTTGTCCTTATTCAGATAATCGTATTTCTCGATGAGCCAGTCGATGTCCTCCTGGATCCGGTCCAGCTCCCGGTTCATCTGCTCGAACAGGACCGGGAATACCGCCTCCTGCTCCTTCCTGCCGAGTCCCTGCCCGCAGGCGTCCACCAGGTCCGCGAAATGATGGATACAGAAGCCCTTGGACTGCTTCACCAGATCCATGAAATCCTTCTCATGCTTTACCTGATACAGAAATGTGTCGATCACGCGCCGGTACGTCTCGTCGACGCGGCCGCACACGAAGCAGTGGCTTTCCTCACCCCGGATCCAGCTTCCGACCGAAGTCGCGCCCTGGGACGCCCCGTCCTTCTTCTTCATCAGGCCGAATACGGACGTCTGGGCCGGTTCCGGCTTAAAGGATGCCATCTCCTTTTTGAGCCCCTCCCGCATATGCTTCATGCGGGTCTTCAGGATCCAGGCGTTGCCGAGGCTGTTGCCGTAATCGTACATCATCTTCGTATGGTGACGGCAGAATCCCTGCCGGTCCGTCTGATCCCTGGTGTCGCTCTCCATATAGGAAGAACCGAGTACGAACTCGATGGCTTTCTGCTCCAGATCCCTCTCCAGATAGCAGAAGGGACACTCGTCCCCGCTCAGAAGCGCGTCGTGAAGTTCAATCGTGTATAATTTTTCTTTCATCATATCCACCCCCGAGACTTCTTTTCTTACATCATACACGGTTATGGCCCATTCCGTCAAGCAGAGAATCATTTGAAAGACCGCAGGGCAAATTGCATCCCCGAATCGGGCTACGCTACAATGTTATCCAAATATGGTCAATGTACAAGCAAATATTCTGCCGTTATAGTAATTATGAGGTGGAAAAATGATTATTTACGAACCGCTGTGGCACACCATGAAGAAACGGAACATTTCACAGTACCGGCTGATCCACTATTACGGCATCAGTCCCGGCCAGATAAGCAGGCTCCGGAGGAACGAATACGTCTCCACCCACACGATCGGGATGCTGTGTACGATCCTGAACTGTACCGTGGCGGAGATCATGGAATTCCGCATGGACAACCGTGAATTTGATTTTCGAAACATTCCATCCCATTACAAAAAGAGAAAGTAACAGCCGGCCGGCCCTGTCGACATCAGGGGCCGCCGGCTGTCTTACGTCAGTATGCAGAAAACGCGCCAGTGACGCGTTCATTTCTGCTCAGTTCCCCGTCCATGCGCCGTCCGCGCCGAGCGTATAGCCGTCCGGGGTCACCGTATTCTTAAGCATCGCGCCGCCGCTTCCCAGGTAGAACCATTTCCCGTTATCCTGGACCCAGCAGTTCGTCGCCATGGCTCCGCTGCTTCTGAAATAATACCAGTCGCCGTTCACAAACAGCCGCCATCCGGTCGCCATATAGCCGTTGGAATCCATCCAGTAATCCACGCCGTCCAGATTCAGCCACTCGCCGGCCGCATAGCGTCCGTCGGACTTGATATAATACCATCCCACGGCGTCCTGGACCCAGCCCGACGTCTGCGCCGGAGCGGCCGTCTGTACCGTCGGAGCCGCCTGCGTCGCTTCCCCCGGAGCCGCGCCGGGTATCACAGGATTGCCGGCGGCGTCCGTCGAAGAACTGACTGCCGGCGCCTGCGTCTCCGGAACCGAAGGCTGGGAAGCGCTGCCCATCGGGCCGACAGCTCCTGACGACATCTTCGCGAACCCATAATCCAGAAGTGCCTTCGTGTCCGTATAATGCGTTCCGTTCGCCTTCATGACGACGGCGATCAGACGCACGCCGTTGCGCTCTGCGCCGGTCACCAGGGTGTTGCCCGCCAGGGATGTGAACCCGGTCTTCCCTCCGATGATCCCCTCGTAATAACGGGAATCGTCGGGATACATCATCTTATGTCCCATCGTGATGGTCCGGGCCCCGGAATTCTTCGTAGCCGGAAGCTTATAGGACAGCGTCGTGTCGATCTCGCGCAGGGTCGAATTGGCGAAAGCCGCCCGGCCGATCAGCGCCATATCGTACGGCGTCGTGTAGTGGTTCGAATCGTTCAGCCCGTGGGGATTCACGAAATGGGTATTCGTACACCCAAGCGACGCCGCTTTTCGGTTCATCAGGTCGGCGAACGCCGAAACGCTGCCCGACACATACTCCGCCAGTGCGTTGCCCACTTCGTTGGCCGACTTCAGAAGCAGCGCATAGAGACACTGCCGCACGGTCAGCTGGTCGCCCTCCGTCATTCCGAGGGAGACGGCGCCCGCTTCCAGGTTCGTCGTGGCCGTCTTCGAAAATGTCACCGTACCGTCCAGACTGCAGTTCTCAATCACAAGAAGCGCCGTCATCAGCTTGGTAATGCTGGCCGGATAATACTTCGTATTGGCGTTCTTCCCGTACAGGATCTGTCCGGTGGCCGCATCGATGACCACCGCCCCCTGCGCCTGGATCTGCGGCTCGGAGGCCGCCGTGCTCTGCGTCGCCCTGGCTGCGGTCCCCGGCGTCAGCACCAGGCACAGCGTCAGGATCACCGCGGCGATCCTTCGGTACATCTTATACTCTTTCATACGTTCATCCACTCTTTTTCTACGGATTTCAGACGTTCTCGCCGAATCTCTGCGCCTGCGCGGCGATCAGCTCCTGATCGTCAAAGTAATTGATCTTCATCGCGGCTTTCATCTCCGCCAGCGTCACGGCCGCCTTCTTCTCCGCCTTCACGCTGCCTTCCCTGAGGATCCGGTATACCTCCGGAATATTCTTCTCATACGCCTTGCGTCTCTCCCGGATCGGCTCCAGCTCCGCCTGCATGACCTCGTTCAGGAACTTCTTCACCTTCACGTCGCCCAGGCCGCCTCTCGTATAATGGTCCTTCACCTCGTCCAGGTTATGATACTCCGGCCAGAACTTCGCGAAATGCTCGTCCCGGCAGAACGCATCCAGATAGACGAACACCGGATTGCCCTCCACGCGGCCCGGATCCTGTACCCGGATGTGGTTCGGATCCGTGTACATGCTCATGATCTTCTTCCTGACATCCTCCGGCGTATCCGACAGATAGATGCAGTTGCCGAGGGACTTGCTCATCTTCGCGTTGCCGTCGATTCCGGGAAGTCTGCGGCAGGATTCGTTCTGCGGAATCAGCGCTTCCGGCTCCACCAGGACCTCGTCGTAGATATGGTTAAAGCTGCGGACGATCTCCCTGGTCTGCTCGATCATGGGCAGCTGGTCGTCTCCTACCGGAACCGTCGTCGCCTTAAACGCCGTGATATCCGCGGCCTGGCTGATCGGATAGGTGAAAAAGCCCACCGGAATGCTCGTCTCGAAATTCCGCAGCTTGATCTCGTTCTTCACCGTCGGATTCCGCTGAAGTCGGGAAACGGTCACCAGATTCATATAATAGAAGGACATCTCGGTCAGCTCCGGCACCTGGGACTGGATGAAAAGCGTGGACTTCGCCGGATCCAGACCGCAGGACAGATAGTCCAGCGCCACCTCAATGATATTCTGGCGCACCTTCTCCGGGTTGTCCGCATTGTCCGTCAGCGCCTGCGCGTCGGCGATCATGATATAGATCTCGTCAAAAGAGCCGGAATTCTGAAGCTCTACCCGCTGACGCAGGGAACCGACGTAATGCCCCACATGCAGCTTCCCTGTCGGCCGGTCCCCGGTCAATATGATTTTCTTTGATTCTCCCATATTCTCCTCCTGATATGATCACGGTGCCGGCACGCCGGCTTCCCTGTAATCCGTTGCCTTTCATGAGTATACCACTCATTTGGGGGATTGCCTACTGTATTTTTCTAAAAAATCTCTTACAGAACTATTTCTATTTCCGTTCCCGGCATGTAAAAAGCACGCTGCAGGCGCATCTTCCCGCATACCGGCATACATAGAAAAAAGTCCGTGCCTACGGACTTTTTCACTGGAGACAACAGGGCTCGAACCTGCGACCCCATGCGTGTGATGCATGTGCTCTCCCAGCTGAGCTATGCCTCCGTCACATATTGTACCATAAGACGGGAAAAATGCAAGCGGTTTTTTCATTTTTTTCGATTCCGTTCACGGATCCGCATTCCGATCCCGCTTCCCGGTTCCTGCCCGGCGTCGAATCGTACGATCCAACGACAGCGGATCGCGCGTCTCACACGGTTCCGGATCACACGGCTCATACAGCATCGTCTCTATCTTTCGGAACGGCTCCAAACCCCTCACGGCCGCCCCTGACCGCACTCCCCATGCGGACAGAAAATCCGCGGGCAGCGCCGCCATCGCCACGTTGGTCGCGCCCCGGACCGTCCTCTCCGCGCGGACAGAAAATCCGCGGGCAGCGCCGCCATCGCCACGTCGGCCGCCCCTGACCGCACTCCCCGTGCGGACAGAAAATCCGCGGGCAGCGCCTCCATCGCCACGTCGGTCGCCCCGGAACGCACTTCCCGCTCGGACAGAAAAAGCGGGAACCCTCTCGCAAAGGCTCCCGCCGTATATGTACGGAATTCCGTATATATCATTTTCTGCTGTCGGCAAACCGCTTGATATTGCTGGCGTTCACGAACTTCTCCACCTTGCCGTCCTTCACAAGCACCAGCGTCGGCGCCTGCATGATGCCGAACTCATCCGAAAGCTCCGGATTCTCCTCCGCGTCGATCACCTGGTAATCCACACCCTTTAAGAACTCCTTGGCGATCCTGCAGTTGGGGCAGGTCTTGGTAGTGAACAGATAGGCTCCGGACGCAGGCGTCTGGGTCATTTGGGTCTTCGCGACCTCGCCGGCCGGCATATCGCACACGGCGTTGCCGGACTCGCCGGCAGCCGCGGACGCATTGGCGCCAACATCCGCAGCGCTCCGAAGGATGGCCTGGGCGGTCTTCTCCGCCACCGTATCCGCCACATGAACCGCCGCGTCTCCGCCCCTTCTCAGCACGGAATGGGCCACGTCGTAAACGGTACGGTTCTTATACTCCTGGGTCTTGCCCGCGTTCCAGTTCTTCACTGGGCGGTAGTAACCGGTGATGCGGCTGTACACCTCGGCTTCATTGCCGCAGATCGGGCAGGTGAAATGCTCGCCGATCAGGTAGCCGTGATCCTTGCAGATCGAGTAGGTCGGCGACATCGTATAGTACGGCAGCTTGTAGTTCTCCGCGATGGTGCGCACCAGTCTGGCCGCCGACTTCCAGGAGGGCAGCTTCTCGCCCAGGAACGCATGGAATACGGTTCCGGAGGTATACAGAGTCTGCAGCTCGTCCTGGATATCCAACGCGTCGAAGATGTCCGCCGTATAGTCCACCGGCAGATGGGAGCTGTTGGTGTAGTAGGGCGTATCGCCCTCATTTCCCGCCGTAATAATATCCGGATAGCGGTTCTTGTCGTGCTTGGCCAGACGGTAGGAAGTGGACTCCGCCGGCGTAGCCTCCAGGTTGTACAGATCTCCGTACAGCTCCTGATAATCGGACAGGCGCTCCCGCATATGGTTCAGCACATCCTTCGTAAACTTCTGGGTCTCCGGATGTGTCAGGTCCTTGCGAAGCCATTTGGCGTTCAGCCCCACCTCGTTCATGCCTACCAGACCGATGGTGGAGAAATGATTCTCGAAGGTTCCCAGATACCGCTTCGTGTACGGATACAGGCCGTTGTCCAGAAGCTTCGTGATGACCTCCCGCTTCGTCTTAAGGGAACGGGCGGAAATGTCCATCATCCGGTCAAGCCTCTTGTAGAAATCGGCCTCGTCCTTGGCCAGATAAGCGATCCTGGGCATATTGATCGTCACAACGCCGATGGAGCCTGTGCTCTCTCCGGCGCCAAAGAATCCGCCGGTCTTCCTGCGCAGCTCCCGCAGATCCAGACGCAGGCGGCAGCACATGCTGCGCACGTCGCTGGGCTGCATATCGCTGTTGATATAGTTGGAGAAATACGGTGTACCGTATTTGGCTGTCATCTCAAAGAGGAGCTTGTTGTTCTCGGTCTCGGACCAGTCGAAGTCCTTCGTGATGGAGTAGGTGGGGATCGGATACTGGAAGCCGCGGCCGTTGGCGTCGCCCTCGATCATCGTCTCGATGAAGGCGCGGTTGACCATATCCATCTCCTTCTTGCAGTCCTTGTACGTAAACGGCATCTCCTTACCGCCCACGATGGCCGGCATCTCCGCCATATCGTCCGGTACGGTCCAGTCCAGCGTAATGTTGGAAAACGGCGCCTGGGTGCCCCAGCGGCTGGGCGTGTTCACGCCGTAGACGAAGGATTCGATGCACTTCTTCACGCTGTCATAGTCCAGCTTGTCCGCCTTCACGAACGGAGCCAGGTAGGTGTCGAAAGAGGAAAATGCCTGCGCGCCGGCCCACTCGTTCTGCATGATACCGAGAAAATTGACCATCTGGTTGCACAGCACGGACAGATGCTTCGCCGGGGAGGAGGTGATCTTGCCGGGGATACCGCCGAGTCCCTCCTGGATCAGCTGCTTTAAGGACCAGCCTGCGCAGTAACCGGTCAGCATCGACAGATCATGCAGATGGATGTCCGCATTCCGGTGCGCGTCGGCAATCTCCTGGTCATAGATCTCGGACAGCCAGTAGTTGGCCGTTACGGCGCCGGAATTACTCAGGATCAGTCCGCCGACGGAGTAGGTGACGGTGGAGTTCTCCTTCACGCGCCAGTCCTCGACCTTCACATAGCTGTTGACCACATCCCGGTAGTCCAGGATCGTGTTCTTCATGTTGCGGATCTTCTCCCGCTGCTTCCTGTAAAGGATATACGCCTTGGCCACGTCCGTGTAGCCCGCCTGCTCCAGTACATGCTCCACGCTGTCCTGGATCTGCTCCACGGTGATCTTCCCGTCCTTCATCTTGCTCTGGAAATCCGCAGTCACCCGAAGGGCCAGAAGCTCCAGGATCTCGTTATTAAACTCCTTCTCCGTCGCCTTGAACGCCTTCTTGATGGCCTCCGTGATCTTACTCAGATTAAACTCCGCAATCTCTCCGTCGCGCTTTACTACGCTGATCATAATGAATCCCCTTTCTTTCCCGCCGTCAGGTCTCTCATCTGTCCGCTTCTTAATCAAATGATGTCTGCCCCCACTGCCGCAGAAGCGCCGCTCTTATCATTATAGCAGAGGAAATAGAAAAACACAATATCTAGTTTGAAAAAAATTCCGCACCTAGATATTGTGTTAAATTTCTGTCATAGATTCGCGTAAAAAGCACGCTCACACGAGCCTTCCGAACAGCTCCGCCGGCACATAGGCCCGCACCCGGATCCCGTCCTCCGTGTACTCCTCCTCCAGAAGCTCCCCGTATCTGCGGATCTCCTGGATCCTGCCCGCCTCGCCGTATCCGAACACCTTCTCCAGATAGACCTTCCGTTCCCGCAGGATCCTCTCCAGCGTCTCTAAAAGCTCCGGGATCCCGTCTCCGGTCTTCGCCGAGATCTTCACCTGGTAGTCCGCGCTTAAGTCCTTCAGGATCACCTCCCGGTCCAGCCGGTCCGTCTTGTTGAACAGCGTCACGATCACCTTATCCGTGACCCCCAGCTGCTTTAACGTCTCGTACACGATATGCATCTGCATCTCCATCTGCGGATTCGTACAGTCCGCCACGTGCAGGATAATATCGCTGTATTTCGCTTCCTCCAGCGTACTCTTAAACGCCTCGATCAGATGATGGGGAAGCTTCCGGATAAACCCGACCGTATCCGTCAGAAGAATCTGCTGCCCGTCCGGCAGACGCAGGCTTCTCGTCGTCGGGTCCAGCGTCGCGAACAGCTTGTCCTCCGCCAGGATCTGCGCGTCCGTCAGATAATTGAGAAGCGTGGACTTTCCCGCGTTCGTGTAACCGACAATGGCCGCTCCCGTCACATGCCCCTTATCGCGCTGTTGCCGCTGCACCTGACGGTGGCGTTCCACGTCCTTCAGCTCCTCCTTAAGGACCGATATCCGCTCATGGATCCGCCGCCGGTCGATCTCCAGCTTCGATTCGCCCGGTCCCCTGGTTCCGATGCCGCCTCCAAGCCTTGACAGAGAATTGCGAAGCCCCACCAGGCGGGCCGCCCGGTACCGAAGCTGCGCCAGCTCCACCTGGAGCCTGCCCTCCTTCGTGTTAGCCCTGGAAGCGAAGATATCCAGGATCACCATGGTCCGGTCCATGACCTTACAGTCCAGGGCTTCCTCCAGGTTCTTAAGCTGGGCCGGCGACAGCTCGTCGTCGCAGACCACGCCCGTGGCCTCCGTCTCCCACAGCAGCTCCTTTACCTCGTCGATCTTCCCTTTTCCGAAATAAGTCCCCGGATGGATCTGTTCCCGGTTCTGGATCACCCGTTCCACGACAGTCCCGCCCGCCGTTTTCACCAGCTCCTCCAGCTCGTCCAGGCACTGCGCCGCGTCTTCGCCGCTGCCGGTGTCGACCGCCATCAGGATGACGCGCTCCTCCAGTTCCTTGTTCTCATATAATTCCGCCAAATCTTCCTCCCGTCAGCGGCCCGTCTGCCGCTCAGTCTGTCCGTGTCTTCAGAAATGCGATCTCCTTCTCCACGTCATCCGAGCTTCCGAATTCCCCGGCGTATGTCTCAAGCGCGCGCAGGGCGCCCGCGAAATCCAGCTTTCTTTCGTACACGACCGCCTGGTTATACAGAAGCTTTTCCCTGGCGTCGCCGCCGGCAGCCAGTCCTTTCTCGATATACGCAAGCGCCTGGTCATACTCCTCGAATTCCAGTTCGTTCAGCGCCAGCTGATTATATAGTTCCCCATTCTGCACGCCGTCATCCACCGCCTGCTGAAACAGTTCCACCGCCTCGGATCCGCGGCCGGCTTCCCTGAGGGCCGCCCCCAGTTCCAGAAGCAGCTCCACCGTCTCCTCATCCTCCGGCTGACGGGCGTCGTAAAGGGCCTGATACCTCTCCTTCGCCTCATCCAGCTGGCCGTCCAGCAGCAGCATGGCGCAGCACCGGGACAGATATTCCGTCTTCTCCTTCTCTCCATCCACCTGCCAGAGCGTATCGTAGGTCTCTGCCGCGGCGCCGTAGTCGCCCATCCGGTATTCCGCCTCGGCCCGGTATTTCAGCACATCGATCTCAAAGCTGCCCACCAGACCGTCCGATTTCTCCAGAGCCTCCTGAAACAGCTCGACGGCCGCCGGGTAGTTTCCCGCGTCCATGCGGAGAATAGCGTCCTCCCTGAGATCGTATTTTTCCTTCGACGCGCAGCCGGCCAACAGCAGAACCACCGCCGTCCATATGGCCAGATACCTGTACTTCCTCATTCTGCTCTCCATTCCTCCGCCTCTCTCCCGGCGGTTCCATTCCTTCTATCGGAAATCCGCTTCTTCCACGGCCGGATCCCTCGCACCGTTCCTGCGCGAACCGGTTGCACACCCCACGTGACACGCAGGGCACCATCCGCATCTGCGCAGACCGATCGGGTGCCTCACAACCGCGCGGATACCGGTCACTTCGTGCAAACCGATTGCACGCCTCCTGTGTCATACCGGATACCCGCTGTTTCCTTACCGGACACCTGTACTTCCGAACCCGCCCCGGTTCTCGCCGTCCAGATGCTCCGTCTCTTCGAAACAGATCCGCGGCTGATGCTCCATGATCCGAAACTGACAGATCCGGTCGTTTACACGAATCCGCGTGTCCCGCACCGCCAGCGCCGGAAAATACCACTGGTCCCCGTCGCCGCAGTAGGTCTCGTCGATGATCCCGTAATGGTTGGTCTGTATGATCCCGAAATTCTTGTAGGTAGAACTGCGGGGCACCACATGGGCCTCATAGCCTTCGGGCAGCTTCATGGCGACTCCCAGCGGGATCAGCCTAAATTCGCCTGCCTTAAGCTCCACATCCTCCGCCGCCCTCAGATCGATCCAATCCGATTTGCCTTCAATATAGGTCAGACGGTCGATCTGATCCGTGAAATATTTGATCCTGATCGTCTCCATGAGACACCTCCCGTTGCTTTCCATGTCATTCCCACCGGTTTGCCGGTCTGCCATCCTTTGTCTTACCGGATCTGTGTGCTTCCATTACGCGGCATAAAAGCGGTCGCCTGCTCTGCAAACACCCGGCCGTCCCAAAACCCCACACCCTCGTCGTCTTCCTCAATCACCACATCATCCGCAGTGACAGCCCCGCACGATGCCGGTGCGGCTTTCTTCTCCTTCGGTACCTGCGCTTCCGCCCCCTGCTCTTCCGGCACTTGCGCTTCCGGTACCTGCCCTTCCGCTTCCTGTCCTACCGGTACTTGCGCTTCCGCTCCCTGTCCTACCGGTACCTGCCCTTCCGCTTCCTGTCTATCCGGCACATGTGCTTCCGCTCCCTGTTCTTCCGGCTTCTGCGCTTCTGTCTCCCGCCTCTCCGGTTCCCTCTTATCCGGCGTTACTTCCGCCGGATCCCCCGAAACTCCGGCAATTCTGCCGCCACAATCCGGCAAAGGCGATCTGTCCGGCTTCTCTGCTGCCTCCGCTGCTTCCTCCGGCGTTTTCCCGGCTCCCCTTGCCTTCGCCTGAAGGATCAGTTCCTTCTTCTCGTCGATCTCCTCCTGCTTTCTCCTGACCGCTTCGAAATACTTCACCAGCCGGCCCGTATCCACGTCCTGACGCATCCACATGGCGAACATCGTCTTCCCGACCGTCGCATACAGACCCTTTATCTCATTCTCCAGAGAGCCGATCCGGCCGCGCAGCCGGGCTTCCTCCAGCATCGCTGAAGTCTTCCGCCCGAGACAGCCAAGATGCCTGGACATATCCTCCTTCAGTCCCATAATCCACGCCCCTCATCTGTACAAATCTACCTTTCATTATACGTTTCTCCACCCCCACTGTCAATCTCAACCGACACAAAAGACGGGGGTCTGAAAAGGCCGGAACAGCTGAACATTCTGCTGCTCCGGCCTTTCACCGTCATTTTAACTCGTCACTTCCCGTAACAATAACGTTACTGGATCGCAGTCACCGTGTAGTCCTGCGCTTCCACGGCCGCCCTGAGCACCGCGTCGTCCACCGGCGCGGACAGGGTCACCACAGCGGTTCCCTTCTCATGGCTGACCTCAGCGGCGCTTACCTGCTCGAGGGCCTCCAGAGCCTTCTTAACGCGGGCCTCGCAATGTCCGCACATCATGCCTTCCACCTTCATTGTCTTTGTCATAGTCTGTTCCTCCTTATGATTCTTTTTATGTTTTATTTTTTTATCCCTCGCCGTACTGTTAATATCAAACAGATTCAGGCGAAGGGCATTGGTAACGACACAGAAGCTGGACAGGCTCATGGCCGCCGCCCCGAACATGGGGTTCAGCTTCAGTCCGAAAACAGGGTACCACACACCGGCCGCCAACGGGATCCCGATTACATTGTAGAAGAACGCCCAGAACAGGTTCTCGTGAATGTTTCTGAGGGTCGCGCGGCTTAAACGGATGGCCGCCGGTACGTCGCTTAAACGGCTCTTCATCAGAACCACATCCGCCGCGTCGATGGCAATATCCGTGCCCGCGCCAATGGCGATGCCGATATCCGCCCGCGTAAGGGCCGGCGCGTCGTTGATGCCGTCGCCAACCATGGCCACCTTGCCCTGCTTCTTCAGGTCACGGATCACATTTTCCTTGCCGTCCGGCAGGACGCCGGCGATCACCTGATCCACCCCGGCCTGACGGCCGATGGCCCGGGCGGTCCGTTCATTGTCCCCGGTCAGCATGACCACGCGGATGCCCATGTTCTGAAGCTGGCGCACCGCCTCGGGACTGTCCTCCCGGATCACATCCGCCACGGCGATAATACCTGCCAGGCGGCCTCCGCGGCTGAAATACAGGGGCGTCTTCCCCTCTGCCGCCAGAGCGTCGGCGCGGGCCCTAAGTGCATCCGATACCGGTCCGGATCCCTTCGGATCCTTCTCCTCAGACCGGGCAGTGATAAATGCCAGATTCCCGCCGCTTACCGTCTCCCCATGCAGCGTTCCGGTCAGTCCGTTGCCGGGAAGCGCCGCGAAATCCTCCACTTCTCCGCCGTCGATCGCCAGCTCCTCCGCCCGCTTAAGCACGGCCTTCGCCAGAGGATGCTCGCTCTTCTTCTCAAGCGCGCAGGCAAGCCTCAGAAGCTCCTCCTCCGTGACTCCCTCCGCCGGTATCACATCCGTCACCCTCGGCTCGCCGCTTGTGATCGTGCCCGTCTTATCCAGGGCGACGATCTCCATTTTCCCCGCAGCCTCAAGGGACGCCGCCGTCTTAAACATCAGGCCGTGCCTGGCTCCCATGCCGTTACCCACCATGATCGCCACCGGCGTCGCCAGTCCAAGCGCGCAGGGACAGCTGATGACCAGCACCGAAATTCCCATGGACAGTGCAAAGCCCACGGTGTGACCGGTCAGCAGCCAGATCAGCGTCGTCACCGCCGCAATCGTGATTACCGCCGGCACGAAAATGCCGCTGACCTTATCCGCCACCTTGGCGATTGGCGCCTTCGTGGCCGCCGCGTCGCTGACCATCTGAATGATCTGGGACAATGTCGTGTCCTCTCCGACCCGCGTGGCCCTGCAGCGGATGAAGCCCGACTGATTCACCGTGGCCGCCGATACCGTATCTCCCTCCGACTTATCCACCGGAATGCTTTCTCCCGTCAGCGCCGCCTCGTTCACCGCGCTGGTGCCTTCCAATACCACGCCGTCCACCGGGATATTCTCCCCCGGACGCACGACGAAAATGTCTCCCTTCTGTACCTGATCGATGGATACCTCCGTCTCCACGCCGTCATAGACTACGACCGCCGTCTTCGGCGCCAGCTTCATCAGGCTCTTCAGCGCGTCCGTGGTCTTGCCCTTGGAACGGGCTTCCAGCATCTTCCCGACGGTGATCAGCGTCAGGATCATGGCCGCCGATTCGAAATAAAATTCGTCCATATATCCCATAACGCCGTCCATGTCCATCCGCATCTGCGCGCCCGTCATGGCAAACAGCGCATAGGTGCTGTAGCCGAACGCCGCCGTGGACCCCAGCGCCACCAGAGTGTCCATATTGGGAGCTCTGTGCCACAGGGACTTATAGCCGCTGATAAAGAATTTCTGGTTGATCACCATGACGGCGACCGTCAGAAGCAGCTGCAGAAGCCCCTGGGCCACGTGGTTTTCCGCCAGAAACGACGGCAGAGGCCATCCCCACATCATATGTCCCATGGAAATGTACATGAGTACCGCCAGGAATCCAAGCGAGGTAAACAGCCGTCTCTTTAAAACCGGCGTTTCCCGGTCCCGGAGCATTTCCTCCGCTTCAGACATCGAACCGCCGGAGACTGCCGCGGCTCCTCCCGACACGCCCGCCGCTTTACCGGACGCGGATGGCCGCCCCGCCGTGCCGCCTCTCTGCTTCAGCGACGCGCCGTACCCGGCCTCCTCCACCGCACGGATCACGGCCTCAGGCGGCGCCGTGCCCTCCACTCCCATGGAATTGGTCAGAAGACTCACCGAACAGGACGTAACGCCCTCCACCTTCGAGACCGCCTTCTCCACCCGGGAGCTGCACGCCGCGCAGCTCATGCCGGTTACCAGATACTGCTGCATGATCTGTCATCTCCTTATTCCATATGCATTGTCTGCGCCCGGCCGCCGTTCCCGGTACGATTTCCCGTCAGACCCTCTCCACGCCATGATCTTCCACTGGAACCGTTTCCGCCACGACCATACCGTGGAAACCGTTCCGTCACATTCTTCCAGCCGAAACCTCTCTCACCATGGTCTTCCGCCGGGGTCTTTCCCGCCACGGCCGTTCCGCAGATTACGCATTCTCAATCTTTACTACCTTGAAATCCGCCCGTTCCACCGCACGGATCAGTTCCTCGTCCTCCACCATGCGGCTCATGGACACCCTCGCAATATTCTTCTTCAGATCCACCTTCGCAACGGCTCCGTCGATCCGGTCAATCTGCCTCTCCACGCTGTTCTTGCAGTTCTCGCAGTGCATTCCCTCGATGGTGACGATCTTCTCGCCTACCTTCTCGCCCTCCAGCTCCTTCTTCGGAGCCTTCGGCACGGAACCGCCGCAGCAGCCGTTCCTGCTGCGCTTCAAAGCCTCCCGGACGCCGAAAAACAATCCCACCGCAACAATCAGAACAATAATAATATCTCCCATGGTCTTCCTCTCCATTCTGTCCGCCGGCGATTTCATAAGGCCAGACCGCCCATTCTCCCAAACGCCGGCTTGCTATCCGCCGTCACATTATTTCATCAGCTTACGCAGCGTCCCCACCAGCTCATCCAGCGTTTCCTCTTTGCCTTCCTTAATATCCCGAACCACACAGCTTCGGATATGGTTCTCCAGAAGCACCTTGTTAAAGCTGTTCAGCGCCGCGTTCACCGCCGCCACCTGTACCAGAATATCCGTACAATAGGCGTCCTGCTCCACCATCCCTCTGATCCCGCGCACCTGTCCTTCGATGCGGTTCAGGCGATGGATCAGATCCTTATATTCCTTCTCCGGACGCTCTTTCGTCTTATGACAACAGCATTCCTTCTCTTCCACCGTCAGATCTCCTTTCCCGGTCACGCCCCCGATTGCCCGGGGATCCGGCCTCCCGGCCATCTACCCGGACAGAAGCAGAAGCCTTCTGCCAGCGTCTATTATATACCCCCATGGGGTATATTTCAAGCCCCTTTTTTCATTTCTTCCAACATTTTTTGGGGACATTTCATGAAAATGATCCCGGCACGTGTCGGGTGCCGCATAATTTGCATTTTCTTATGGGAAACTTTCAGAAATAACAGAATAAAAACCACCCGAGAATCACTCCGCCTCCCGGTGCAGCGACCTCTCCGTATCGAACCCCTCCGGATACCGCTTTTTCAGCTTCTCGATATTCCGCGTCAGAACCTCCTCCAGCGTCACATCCAGCACTGTGGCCGTCTCCGCCAGATACCAGGCGATATCTCCCAGTTCCTTAATCAGCTTCTCCCGGTCCAGCTCATGCCCCTGGGCCAAATGCTTCTTCACAATATCAATGGCCTCGCCGGATTCCCCGCACAGCCCCATGACGCCGTTGATCAGGACGTCCTTTTTATCCAGCTTCGGATTCAGCGTGGTCATCGCCAGCTTCTGATATTCATTGATCGTCATAGGTATCATTTCCCCCTCATTCAATTCAATACGCCGCCATCACCGACGTGCACGTCATCCCACAGCGCCGTTTTCGCCGGCCTGCTGTCCATTTCCGTTCAATACTTCCTCAAGCGCCGAAACAAACATTTCGAGCCCTTCCTTCTCCTCAGCCCCGAATCTGCCGTACAGTGGACTGTCGATATCCAGGACGCCGTACAGCGCGCCGTTTCTGTGAATCGGGATCACGATCTCCGAATTGGAAGCGCCGTCGCAGGCGATATGCCCCGGAAACTGATGGACATTTTCCACCACCACCGTCTCGTCCCGCTGCGCCGCCGTCCCGCAGACGCCCTTTCCGATGGCGATATTCGTGCAGGCCGCCTTCCCCTGAAACGGCCCAAGACGCAGTTCGCCGCCCTGATACAGATAGAACCCGGCCCAGTTCAGCTCCGAAAGCGTCTGAAACAGAAGCGCCGAGGCGTTGGCCAGATTGCTGATCTCGCTTTCCACACCCTCCGCCAGCGCCCGCATCTGTGCCGCCAGAAGCTCATAATCCACTTTTTCTGATGAAAGTGCTTTCTCCCGATCTGCCATTCATACCTCCGTCCCGCCGCTTACCTGCGGCGCCAACCGCGTGTTACCCGACAGCCAACCATTCCGCGGGCAACCAGAACCTCTCCTGTTTACGCGCCACCGCACGTAATCCCTGTCCACACGCTTTCTACTTTCGCCTCATCTGCCCCCGCTGCCTCTACCCTCGCTGCCTCTGTCCTCGTTTCCTCTGCCTTCGCTGCCTCTGTCCTCATTTCATCTGTCCTCGTTGCTTCTGCACTCGCTGCCTCTGCCGGCGTTTACCCTGCTCATACGCCTTTCCCGAGCAGTACCTCCGTAATCTCCCGCACATCCCTGTGCCGGATCCCTCGCGGATCAAAATGCAGCCGCGAATACACAAGCTGCATAACCGCCCCGGCTCCGACGGTACTGATCAATGTTCCGATCCCGACCGGACCGCCCAGAATCCATCCGAACAGAAGCACCACAGCCCAAAGTATGATCTCGACCACGCCGATCGGAACCCCGGGGAACCGCTTCCCAAGCCCGACAAGCAGCGAATCCCTCGGCCCGCAGCACTGCGCAGCCCTCATATAGATCCACATTCCAAGCGCCATGAAGACAAATCCCATCAGCATGACGGCGATTCCGATCCACACATTGTGGTTCTCCGGAAGCGGATTGAGATCATTATAAAGCTGTACCAGATTTCCCGTCAAAAAAGCGTCAATGATCGTCCCGTATCCGATCCGCTCCCGAAGAAGAAGATCGATCAGAAGCACCGCGACCGCCATTACCGTCATCGCAAGCCCATAATTCAGGAACGTATGATAGGAAATCCCCATCCCCAGACAATCCCAGGGAGCAAGTCCGATATTCGCATAGATCGTCCAATGGACCCCGAAAGCAAAGACCGCAAGACCCGCCGCGATCTGCGCCCATTCCCGGACGATCATTTTCCTGTTCAAATCCTGTCAACCTCCAAGTTCTTTCCTTTGTAACCGCCGGCCGCAAACCGGTGGTTCCGTAATGTATTATAGCTCCGCCATACACGGTTCCGTATGTATTATAGCGCCGCCATACACATTTGTCACGCAAAAAAGAGCCGTACCCATCGATCTGTACAGCCCTTTCTGAATTTCGCCACTCCCGCCTCAATCTCCGGCCTTACCGCTGCCGTGATCACAGCAATTCCCGGCACACTCCAACCGCCAGAATCCCTATTCCTTACCGCAGAACGTCCTGTCACTGTCTCACAGCACGCTCTCTGCCGTCCCGTCGTCCGGTTCCATTTCTCCAAGCGCGTCCCTCTGCATTTCCCTTTTGCGTTTGGTCATCAGCCCGCCGATTCGCCCGCTCTCCTTGGCCGTCAGACTGCGCCAGCCGCTTGCGATCACTTTATCACTCAGCCCCAGCTCCTCGGCAATCTCGAATTTCAGAAGCTCCTCCGGCTTTAAATTCCTCGGGTCAAACGGTTCATCCTTCTTCTTTTTCGGCATAATAACAGGCATACTCCTTTCTCCAATCTGCTTAGAGTATGCCCGTTTTATGAACGCCTATACAGAACCGCCATCCGCACCTTAATAATACGGATTCTGCGGAATGATAATCGCCGCTATGATATAGGCAAGCACACCCGGCAGAATCCCGGCCAGCGACACCGCTGCCCAGATCAGGCGCACCAGCGTCGGATCTACGGCAAAATATTCCGCCAGCCCACCGCAGACGCCGCACAGCATCCGGTTCCGGTTCGAACGGTATAACCGCTTCCCACTCTCCATCATTCTCCTCCTATCCGGCTCATCAGGCCGCTTTCACGTATTGTTCTTCATATCTTCCGTATCCGGCGCGCAGACGCGCCCCACAGCAGGCTCATCGTCCGAAAAGCTGCGCCGTCTTTTGCATTCGCTCCGCGATAGGTACTCCGAATGGGCATCTCGATTCGCATTCCCGGCATCCAACGCATTCGGAAGCATGGTGCTCCAGAAGCATGTAGTGGGAATGGACCGTTGCGGGAACTGAAGGCTGCATTGCTGCAAGATCATAGTATTTATTGATCATGGCGATATCCAGATTTACCGCGCACGGCTTGCAATGGCCGCAATAGGTACATTCACCCCGGTAGGAGTGCAGCGGCGCGTTCGCAAGTACGGAAGCGTAGTCCTTCTCCTCCGCGGACGCAGTCTCGTAGCGTACAGCTTCATCTACCTGTGCTTTTGTGTCATAGCCGCACAGAATGGAAGAAACGCCGGGGCGAGTAAGCGCGTAGTGGATGCATTTAAGCGGAGTAAGGCTTACCCCGAACGGCGAACGATTCGCATCAAACAACCGACCACCGGCAAACCCTTTCATCACCGTGATCCCCACATTGTTTTTTTCGCAAACCTGGTACAGTTCCGCCCGCTCCGGATCAATGCCGGAAAACCGTTTATCATAGCTGTACCCCTCTGTAAGCATATCCTCCAGTTTTTCGCTCGACGGCAGCATATCAAATGCCGGATTGATACTGAAAAGGATCATTTCCACGATCCCGGACAGCACCACCGCTTTCGCGACCTTGGGATTATGAGAGCTCGCGCCGATATGACGGATGACGCCTTTCTCTTTCAGTTCCATGACATAGCGCATGAAATCGGAATTCTGCAGAGACGCCCAATCCTCCTCCGTGTCCACATAGTGGATCATGCCGATGTCAATGTAATCCGTCTGCAGCCTTCGCAGCAGATCCTCGAATGCGGGCTTCACATATTTCATATCCCTGGTGCGCACATACTGGCCGTTCTGCCACGTAGAGCCAAGGTGCCCCTGTACGATCCAGTTTTCACGTCTGCCGAGCATCGCCTTTCCGATGATATCCCGGGATTTCGGATCGGGCATCCAACAGTCTATCACATTTATTCCCTGTTCTTCGGCGTACCGCATCAACTCAACGGATTCATCCTCCGGGTGGCGTTCCAGCCATTCTCCTCCAAATCCGATCTCACTCACCAGCAGGCCGGTTTTTCCAAGCAATCTTTTGTTCATTATTTACCTCCGAATGTATATGGGTTATTATATCACATTGACTGAAACGCCGCAATATCGACTTTTCTGCGTTTCCAATATGCCGGACCAGCCACGGAATCGCCTTGATTCCCAAAGAATGCCTCGCGCTTGATCAGACCAATCCAGCAGATCCCGGTATCCCGCCGTTTCTCATCGGAAATGCAGTTTCAGACTGCCCATCTCACATTCCAACTCCGCTGTCTTCGATGCGCCGTCAAAGCGGACCGTCCGCTTATCTTTCCCGCTATTCGTATCCTCAAGCCCATCCACCGCGATCCTGGCCATGGCCCCGTCAAGCGTATAGTCAAAATCCTTCATATTGCCGTCGACCGTAATGACGACGCTTCCCATAGAGCTGTCCGCCTCAATGGACTTCTCCACCGCGCCGGTATAGACCACGCTTCCCATCGCGCTGCTGATCTCAAGCCTGTCAGCCGCACCGTCCGGGATCTCGATGCTTGCTGCGTTGGCGACCAGCTTCATTTCCTCCGCCGATACACGGCCAATGTTTACTGAAGCGGCGTCGGCAGTAATATCCAGTTCCTCCGCCAGAATACGGTCCGCTTCGATGCTGGCGGCAGACGCCTGAAGCTCCACCTTACGGAACGTTACGTTCTCCGGTATCGTGATCAGAACCGCCTCCCCAACCGGAAGATTCCAAATCTTCTTCGCATTCTCAAATGTCAGCTCCAGGCTGTCATTGGAAAGCTTATCCTTTAAAACGATCTTATCAGAGGTGCGCGCCACCCGGATTCCCCCGTCCGTCCTGCCTTCCGCAATCACAATGCGTGACGGCGCCGCGGTGATCTTAAGATCGCTGATCTCGTCCAACTGATACGTACTGACCAGCGAGTCTCCGTCCTTCAGGCTGACCAGCTTCTCCATCGTTTCCTCATCGATCCCGTTTAATGCTTCGGAATACGGAACCGTTCGCCCCTCGGCAATCTCTTCCTCTACTCGGTCCAGACCGTCCGAGATCGCTTCATCCAGGCTGTCCAGCCCTTCCGCGATCCCAGAATGCACACTGCCCGGAATCATCCATCCGATCAGATCTCCCAGTCTTCCGCTATTCACAAGGCTGTTCCCGAAAACCATATGCGGAAATGTCCCGCCCACTGCCGCCGCGCAGCCGCTCATCACAAGCCCCGCAGCGAAGCAGACCGCAGCGGCGATCAGCATATTCCTGATAAATCTGTTCACGCCGTCCTCTCCTTTCTGTGAAGCATCCCGTTAAGGCCGTCGATCACTCCCCGAAACAGCCACGGCATCAGCCTTCCATAAATTAATACCGACAGGACGATCCCCACTAGTCCCAGAGCCAGAATGATCAGCCCGACTCCGACGCACATGACCCCGTCCAACGGACTTACGAATACTGCCGCGATCCCCGCCGCCACCGTCGCAACTCCCGCCACCAGGAACGCCAACGTCAGGATTCCGGTCAGAAGGAAGAACACAAACAGCAAAACCAGAACCGCCACCAGGATTCCAAAGGCCCCGCTCGCAACCCCCAGCAGCGCCGGAATCAACGAGGTAAGGCCGATCACCGCCAGAACGATCCACAGAATCTTCGTCGCTCCGCTGCCGTTCTGACCCGGCGCGCCTCCATTCCCGCCATTTCCACCGGCACCGCCCTGGCCCGCATTTCCTCCGTTTCCGCCATTCCACCCGGCACCGCCCTGGCCCGCGCTTCCTCCGTTTCCGCCATTCCACCCGGCACCGCCCTGGCCTGCGCTTCCTCCGTTTTCGCCATTCCACCCGGAACCGTACTGGCCCGCGCCTCCATCATATCCGCCATTCCATCCGGCACCGCCCTGGCCCGCGCTTCCTCCATTTCCTCTATTCTCTCCGACGCCGGCCCGGCCCGCACTGCTTCCGTTTCCCGTATTCTCTCCGGAGCCGCCCCGCCCCACCAGCTGATAGTTCGGCTCCCGAAACCTTTCATCCGTATATCCGGTGTCGGTAAATTCGCCTCCGTCCTCGAGATTCCCCTGCACATCCGACCGGATGATCGAGGCGATCCGTTCCGGGCTGCCGAACTCCCGCATGGCCTCATCCGCCTCGCTTCCGGCTTCCTCCAGGTAATCGCGGTAATAATCCACCGCGTCCCTGACTTCCTCCTCCGGAAGATCCGAGAGCAGATACTCCACCCGCTTCATAAATTCCTCTCTGTTCATATCTGCGCCTCCTCGAATATTCTGGTAATCTTGCCGGAATAACTGCTCCACTCACTCTTATACAGGTTCAGCTGAATCCGTCCCTTCTCCGTGATCCGGTAATACCTTCGGTTGCGGCCGTCAAAAGCCAAATCATAAGTCTCCAGGCATTCATCCTTCTGAAGCCGCCTGAGCACCGGATACAGGGTGGATTCCGATATCTCGATCACTCTGCGCACATCCTGCGTGATCCGATACCCATAGGTACCCATCGTATCCTTCGAGACCACCGCCAACACAATGGCATCCAGCAGCGCCGTCCCCGTGTTAAACACCATACAGGCTCAACTCCTTATTCCATTCTCCGCTTATGCGGATTCTATCTAATGTGTAAAATGAAGTTCATTCAAACCGTATAATATTATACGTTATATAATATTATATGTCAATACTGGTGACACCTTATTTTATAGCTTTTCTTAAGGGATATCTGACAGTTGGAGGAAATGTTGTCGAGAAATTAAGCTGTTAGATGGTGCAAATGACTGTGCACATGTTCGTGAAGGGTACGCGAGCGGAAGTGCCGCCATATGCGCTCATGGTTCCGGAGGGAAGAGTCTCTAAGACAAAAAAGTTCCGGTTTGGGGGCACTGTCAGATTCGCGAG
>CANQME010000035.1 GCA_947624815.1 uncultured Lachnospiraceae bacterium
AAAAAGTTGGGGGAATTTATAAAAATGGAATCCCAGAGGCCGCATAAAATAAGGCTTTGAGATTCCGAGAGTCTATAGAAAGAAAAAAGGGGGTTCAGAACGATGAAGGTTTTGCGGACGGTAACTATGCTTTGTCCCTGCTGCATGGAGGAGCACGCCGTGCAGACGGTCTCTGTTTCGGAGCACAATATTTTCCGGAATGTGCCAGTGGAATATGACGCGGAATATTTCTATTGTGACCGGGCGGATGAAACCTATGCGGATGAACAGCAGCTCTCCTCGAACGATATTGCGATGAAGAATGTCTATCGCGGGAAGACCGGCTTGCTTACTTCGCATCAGATTGCTGCAATTCGTGCCAGATATGGTATTACGCAGGGTGATTTATGTCTTTTGCTGGGCTGGGGAGCTAAGACGATCACGCGGTACGAAAGCCATCAGGTACAGGATATTGCCCACGACACCATCCTCCGGAAGCTGGATTCCGATCCGGAGTGGTTCCTGCAATTGCTTCATGCAGAAAAGGATGCTCTTTCGGCTGCATCCTACGCAAGATACATGGAGACTGCAGCCGTACTCTTCGAACAGGATCACGATCTTTATCTGAAAAGCGCCATCATGTCCCGGTATGCGCGATTTCTTCAGAATCCGGAGGCAACCGGCGGGAAATTGTTGTCACTGGAGGTGGTCGTGGATATGATTCGATACTATGCCAATTCTTCAATGGTCACGGGTCTGTTCCGCGTCAAGCTTATGAAGCTTTTGTGGTATGCGGATGCGCTCTCTTACAAGCGCCGGGGCCGTTCTATATCCGGACTTGTGTATCGCGCTTTGCCGATGGGCGCCGTTCCTGTGGCATATGAGTTGATCGTCGACCTGAGCACGATTCGCTGCGAGGAGATAGACATGGGAGACGGAACGGGATACCGGTTCCTTCCTACGGAGAATAAAGAGTATCCATACCTGACTGCGGAGGACAGGGGAATCCTTGATGCGGTCATCCGGCGGTTCGGTATGACGTCGAAGAGCATGATCGTGGAAACGATGCATCGGGAAGACGCCTATACCGGAACGGCGCTGAATGATGTAATTTCATTCAGGTATGCCCGTACACTGAGTTTGTCCTGATTCCGAACGTGGATGAAAAAACGGCTGAGAGGGAAGCTCCTTCTCAGCCGTTTGGTGTCTGAGGTGCCTGTCCGGCGGGGATTCAGTCGTCGGACTTTTTGTCGTGGGGGTCTGCGGGATCCCTCCTGCCGCCGGAGATCTGCCGGGTGATCACGAGGAAACCGTAGATCACGGCCGGGACGACGATCGTGCAGAAGAGGGACGCCATGAGGCAGTTTTTGGCAAACGGGCTGTCGATCAGGGCGAAAACGATGGTGGCCGCGTACAGGCCCGCGATCAGGATCAGGGCCAGGATCGCCAGGATCCGCCGGGGGGTCATTTTGTTCATAGGGTTCTCCTCCTTGTCAGTGGTCGGAATCGGCCTGAGCGGACGAAACGTCTTCGGCCAGATTCTCCCAGTTCTCATAAAGCGTCTCCAGCTGCGCTTTGATCTCTTCTTTTTCCTGATTGATCTCCAGAAGCTTTGCCACGTCGGTGGCGACCTCCGGCTGCGACAAAAGCTCGTCCAGTTGGCTGTCCCGCGCCTCCAGGGCGGCGATGGCGTCTTCTGTTTTCTTCAGGTCGTTCTGGCGCTTGCGCTGCCGTGCCTGTTCTTCCTTCTTGGCCTGCCACGCCTGTCTGGTGTCGGAGACGCCTGCGGAGGCGGGAGCGGCGGAGGAAGCGGCCCACGGAGTGGCGTTATAGGAAGCGGGAGAGGACGTCTGCCCCGGCCGGTCTGCCGGTTCATTGCCCTGTCCGGATCCGCCGCCCAGATAGAGTTGCGCCATCAGGTCCCGCTTCTCCAGATAATAGTCGTAGTTTCCGATATAATTGATAAAATGTTCTCCGGCGAGCTCCAGGATCCGCGTCGCGGTCCTGTTGATGAAATACCGGTCGTGGGAGACGTAGAGGATGGTTCCCGTGTAGTGGTTCAGCGCGTCCTCGAGGATCTCCTTGGAGGTGATATCCAGGTGGTTCGTCGGCTCATCCAGGATCAGGAAATTGGCCGGCGCCAGCATCAGCTTTGCCAGGGACACGCGCCCCCGCTCGCCGCCGCTTAAGTCCCCGATCCGCTTGAACACGTCGTCGCCGGTGAAAAGGAATGCGGCCAGGACGCTGCGGACCTTCGTGTTGTTCATCTCCGGATAGGCGTCCTGCAGCTCGTCGAACAGGGTCTTGTCCATATGAAGCACCTGATAGTCCTGATCGTAGTAGGCAATGCTTACCCGGGAGCCCAGCGTGATCTCGCCCGAATCGGCGGGGAGAAGCTGGTTGATGATCTTAAGGAGCGTGGTCTTGCCGGTTCCGTTGTCCCCGATGATGGCCACCCGTTCTCCGCGGCGGATATCGATATCCACATGGGAGAAGAGCAGGTTATCGCCGAAGGCTTTGGACAGGTTACGGATGGTCAGCACGTCCTCGCCGCTGACGGTGTCGGGCTCCAGACGCAGGTTCATCTCGTCGTTGATCTCGGCCGGCTTGTCCAGCACGTCGATTTTGGAAAGCATTTTCTCGCGGCTCTCGGCCCGCTTGATGGATTTCTCCCGGTTGAAGGAGCGGAGCTTCCGGATGACCTCCTCCTGGTGGCGGATCTCCTGCTGCTGATTCAGGTAAGCCTTCATCTGCGCTTCGCGGACCAGGGCCTTCTTCTGGCTGTAGGCGGTGTAATTGCCCAGATAGACGCTGCCGTGCCCGTTCTCCAGCTCGATGATCTTCGTGGCGATCTTGTCGAGGAAATACCGGTCGTGGGCCACGATGATGACGGCGCCCTTGTAGTTGAGCAGATAGTTCTCCAGCCAGGCGATGCTGCTCATGTCCAGATGGTTGGTCGGCTCGTCCAGGAGAATGATGTCGGGCCGGGAGAGCAGAAGCTTGCCGAGCGATACGCGGGTTTTCTGCCCGCCGCTTAAGGTGGAGATCTCCCGCGGGAAATCTTCTTCGGTGAATCCGAGGCCTTTCAGTACGCCGATGATCTCGCTTCGGTAACTATAACCTTCCGCAAGCTCAAACTGATGGGTTAAACGGGTATAGGTTTCAAACATCTGTTCCAGCTCTTCGCCGGTCACATGCTTCATCTGCTGCTCCAGGCTGCGGATCCGCTCCTCCATCTCGATAACGGGGCGTTTCACCTCCAGGAGCTCGTCGTAGATGCTTTGGTGGCTGGTCAGGTCCTGATGCTGGGCCAGATAGCCCAGGGTCTTGCCCCTGGAAAGCACAGCCTGACCCGAATCCGGCTCCATCTCTCCGACGATGATGCGCAGAAGCGTGGTCTTGCCGGCGCCGTTGATGCCGACGATGGCGGCCTTCTCGTAGTCTTCTATATGAAAGGAAATGTCGTCCAGTACCACGTCAGCGGCGAACGCCTTGGTGATATGGCTGCAGGATAAGATCATGGTGGTCTCCTTCTTGGGTGCAGGGTATCGGCAGTGCAGTATCTGCCTGCGTCTGGGACGCAGGCAGCCCGGGCGTGCCGCCCTATGCGTTTTCGCCTCCGGACAGGCTCGTGCAAGCGGGCTTTCGCCGCCTGTTCGGAGGCGAAAACGCGCACTGCCGCATGGATACAGTATAGTATGAATCCTTCAAACTTTCAATCCCGTAAATGGGACGGATTTTCGGATCGCGGTTTTTGTGCAAAAAGTCCTTTGACGAAGGGCGGGATTTTGAGTAGAATAAAAATAGAATCAGCGTGTGGCACTCTGTGCGTAAGTCCAGCGAATGCCGCGCGCTGATTTTATTTGATCAGGAGGTATGGCGATGTATCAGGTTGGCGAGAAAATCATCTACGGGACGACAGGGGTGTGCGAGATTCGGGCGATCGGCCCGTTGGATATGGAGGCGGCGCGGAAGGGCGTCGATTACTATACGCTGGTTCCGGTGTACCAGGACGGCATCATTTTCGCACCTGTGGACACGACGGTTCCGATCCGGCCGGTCCTGACGGAGCAGCAGGCTCTTTCTCTGATCCGGAAGATTCCGGCGATCGAGGAGGATGTGATCGATAATAATAATCCGCGCCTTCTCAACGAGCACTATCAGGTCTATCTGAAGAGCGGGGACTGCACGGACCTGCTCCGGCTGATCCGGGCCATCTATGTCAAGGGACGGAAAGCGGCGCAGCGGGGGAAACGCCTGGGCCAGGTGGATCGAAACAGCATGGAGCGGGCGGAGAAGCTGCTTCACAGCGAGCTGGCCTGCGCGCTGGGGATCCGGCCCGACGAGGTCAGCGGTTTTATCGCGAAAACTCTGGAGGGCTGAACGGCGGCTCACAGGGGCTTCACAGAAGACTATAAATAAGGCTTATATAAAATTGCTTATAAAAAAATTGGAAAAGTACTTGACAAAACCCTGCGGTTAGCGTATGATAACGCTGAAAATGATAATCAATTTCAAATCAGAAAGGAAATGAGATTATGCCGTTAGCGATGGTCATGGCAGGTGAGACAAGGACGATCCGTGAGTTCAAGGGGAACGAAGAGATGAAGAGGCATCTGCAGGATCTCGGCTTCACCAGGGGCGAGAAGGTTCGGGTCATGGGGGAGAACCCCAGCGGACTGATCCTGATGGTGAAGGGCGTGAAGCTGGCCCTAAACCGCGGCCTTGCCAACCGGATCATGGTAGAGGACTGACGGGGCAGGCTGCGTCGGCAGTGAAAGCTTCGGAGAGGAAATGCTTCGGGCAGGAAATGCTTCGGGCAACCGGCGCAGGCGTCCGGATGGCCTGCAGAGCAGCCGGGTCGGCAGCGCAGAAAACCTGCGTCCGCCGGGGTGCAGCGGAAGAAGGGGCCGGATGGCCTGCAGGGTAGTCAGGGTCGGCAGCGCAGGAAGCCTGCGTCCGCCGGAGTGTAGCGGAAGAAGGATCCGTGGCTGCGCAGACGGCGGCAGGGGGGCGCGGGAGTATGAGAGCGGACGGATGATCATGGAAGGAGAGTAAGCATATGACACTCAGGGAATTAAAACCCGGTCAGCAGGGCAGGGTGACTTCGGTCGGCACCTCCGGCAGTATGAAGCGCCGGATCATGGACATGGGAGTCACGCCCGGCGTCGAGATCCGGGTGATCAAGGTGGCGCCTCTGGGAGACCCCATCGAGGTGAATGTGAGAGGGTATGAGTTGAGTCTGCGGAAGGACGAGGCAGCCCAGATCGAAGTGGAATCCTGATCAGAGAGCCGGACATGCGAGGTTTTTCAGCCGGTAGCGTCCGGTTTTTTTAAGAACCGACGGTTAGCGGAATCTAACCATGAATCCGGACTTCCGGATATCAGAGCAGAGATAAGAGGAGAGAAAAGTCATGAGCATCACCATCGCCCTTGCGGGCAACCCCAACTGTGGCAAGACCACATTGTTTAACGAGATTACGGGAGCCAGACAGCATGTCGGCAACTGGCCCGGCGTCACCGTCGAGAAGAAGGACGGCGTCTATAGGAAGGATAAGAACGTAACGATCCTGGATCTGCCGGGAACCTATTCCCTGTCGCCGTATTCTGCAGAGGAGATCATCGCCAGGGACTGCATCGTGAAGGAGCGCCCCGACGCGGTCATCAATATCGTGGACGGAACCAGTATCGAGCGCAACCTGTATCTGACATTGCAGGTTATCGAAACCAGGATACCGACGGTCGTGGCCATGAATATGATGGACGAGGTGGAGAGCCGTGGGGATAAGATCGACTGCGCGAAGCTTGCGAAGATCCTGGGCGTGCCGGTCGTTCCCATCGTGGCGAGAAGCGGCAAAGGGCTGGATGAGCTGATGAAGGCCGCCGTCGCCGTGGCGAACGGGAAGCAGAAGCCGAACCAGCTGGAGGTGTTCGACCGGGGTCTGACCGACGCGATTCACGCGGTGGCAGATGTGCTGGGCGACGCGGGAGACGACGAGAACCAGTGGAAGGCCATCAAGCTGGTGGAGAACGACGAGATCATC
This sequence comes from uncultured Lachnospiraceae bacterium, assembly GCA_947624815.1. GTDB lineage: Bacteria > Bacillota > Clostridia > Lachnospirales > Lachnospiraceae > UBA3402. Next base: position 6,024 of record CANQME010000035.1, read on the forward strand.
GCCGCCACCGTGCCGGCCGCGAAGAAATCCGCGGTGGACGCGCTGGTACAGGCGGCCAATAAGGACGCCGGCGGCGACGCAGAGGCGAAGATTGCCGACTGCCGCTATCAGTATATTTCGAAGCTGGTGAAGGACTGTGTGAAGAAGAGCGTGAAGGGCAGCAGGGAGACGACTTCCGATAAGCTGGATAAGGTTCTGACCAACCGGATCCTGGCGCTGCCGATCTTCGCGGTGATCATGTATATTCTGTTTGCCTGCACGTTCAGCGAGAATTTCCTGTTTATTCCGGGGCTTCCCAGCCCCGGCCAATGGCTGGCCGGCGTCGTGGAGACGGCCTGGGGAATCCTGCAGGACGCCGTGGTCGGTCTGGTGGAAGGCATCGGCGCCTCGGACTGGGCTGTGGGACTTGTCAGCAGCTGCCTGGACGGCATCGGCGCCGTGGCCGGCTTCCTGCCGCTGGTGCTCGTACTGTTCCTGCTGATGTCGTTTCTGGAGGACAGCGGCTACATGGCCCGCGTCGCCTTCGTCATGGACCGGATCTTCCGTCATTTCGGACTGAGCGGACGCTCGTTCATCCCGATGCTGATGGGCTTCGGCTGCTCGGTTCCCGCACTGATGGCTTCCAGAACGCTGGAGAGCGATAAGGACCGCAAGATCACGATGATGATCACGCCGTTCATGTCCTGCGGCGCAAAGCTGCCGATCTATCTGATGTTCGCGACTACGCTGTTCGCGGACAGCAACCAGACGTTGGTGGTATTTTCGATCTATATGCTGGGCATCGTCGTCGCCATCATCGGAGCGCTTTTGCTGAACAAATTCGCTTTCAAGGCGGAGACGTCCAACTTCATCATGGAGCTGCCCCAGTACCGGATTCCGACGCTCAGAAGCGTCCTGATCCACGCCTGGGAGAAGGTCAAGGGCTTTGCAATCAAGGCCGGTACCGTGATCTTCGCCTCCACCGTGCTGATCTGGTTTCTGTCCAGCTTCAACCTGGGCGGCCTGTGCGATATGGAGGAAAGCTTCCTGGCTTCCTTCGGCAACGCGATCAAATGGATCTTCGCACCGCTTGGCTGGGCTGACTGGAGAGCCAGCGTGGGCGTAGTCACCGGCTGGATCGCCAAGGAGAACATCGTCGCCACCTTCGGACAGCTGTTCGGCGGCGTCAGCGACGAGGTTGTGGAAGCCGTTATGGCCGGCGAGGAGGCGCTCCCCGCGATCAGCGAAGTATTTACGAAGGTCAGCGCCTACTCCTATATGGCTTTCAACCTGCTGTGCATGCCGTGTTTTGCGGCCGTCGGTGCGATCCGGCGGGAGATGGGTTCCTGGAAATGGACCCTGCGCGCGGTTGCGTTCCAGATGTGCACCGCGTATGTGGTGGCGCTTCTGATCAATGTAATCGGGAATCTTCTGTTCTGAGTATTGTCCGCCGCCCGGACGGACTGTCCGGACGGCGTGCCTGACCCGGCTTTTATCTTACACTTGCCATAGTGAATACCTTACATGTGCCGAAATCCGGCGGACGGTGATGAACCGTACCGCCGGATTTCGGCGTAAAAGCGTGATTATTTCGCTGCCAGATATTCCTGGATCATGGCCAGGACCTGGTCGCTGTCCAGACCGTGCACCATGCAGGCTTCCTCCAGGCTCTCGTTAATGGAAGAAGGGCATCCTACACAGTGCATGCCCGCCTGCATCAGGATATAAGCGATGCCGGGCTGAAACTGAAGCATCTCGCCCATGGTTGTCGCCTTGGTGATCTCCATATCGGTATGACTCCTTTCTCTTGCAATCTTCCCCCGCCGCGCCCGAAGAGACGCGCAGGGGATGTCCGATGCGCCGCCGCTTTCAGCTGTACTCTCGGACAGCGGCGTCTCTACCGCTTACTTTATCACGTTTCGCCGGAAAATACAACAATCAACATATTACAATGCAATAAAATGCAAGTAACCGTACCAAAACAAGTGATTTGACAAAAAGGGGGAATAACGATATAATATTCTGAAGAAACAGGAGGTGCGGCATCGAACTGGAGGGGGAAAGATGTACGAATCGGGGGAGAATTACCTGGAGACCATCCTGATGCTGAAGGAGAAGCAAGGCGTGGTCCGTTCCATTGATATCGCCAGGTCGCTGAATTTCAGCAAGCCAAGCGTCAGCCGGGCCGTGGGGATCCTGAAGGAGGACGGTTATCTCACGATGGAGCCGGGCGGCGAGCTGGAGCTGACGGAGAAGGGCATGCGCAAGGCCGGCGCGATCTATGAACGGCATAAGCTTCTGACTGCTTTCCTGCGGCAGGTCAGCGGAGTACCGGCGGAGACCGCGGAGGAGGACGCATGCCGGATGGAGCATATCATCAGCGAGGAGACGTTTCAGGGAATCAAGCGGTTTATGAGTCAGGAACAGAGATAGGTAATGAAAGAGTGGGCGCTGTATGCGGATGCGGGAGACATCTGCGGTACAGCGCCCCTAAAACAGGAGGACAGCTATGGATACGACAGATCGGGGACTGAGTTTGCTGAAAAAAGGACAGAAAGGATTCTTCCACGCAGTGTTCAGCCGCGTGGGGATTATGCTGGTGCTTCTGGCGCTGCAGGTTCTGTTTATGTTTATGGCGTTTTTCCGGTTCGCCCAGTTTTTGCCTCACGTTTTGGGAAGCGCCGCGGTGTTTACGGTGTTCATGGTGCTGTATCTCTTAAACAGCAGGCTGGATCCGACGGCCAAGATCACCTGGCTGGTCGTCATTATGTTGCTGCCGGTATTCGGAGCGCTGCTTTTCTGGTATACCCAGAGCGACATCGGACATCGGGCCGTTCACGGGAGGCTGCAGGAGCTGATCGATGAGACGAAGGGAAAGCTTGCGCAGGATCCGGAGGTGATGGAGGCGCTGAAGGCCGCAGATCCGGACGAGGTCTCACTGGCGCGCTACGTCCGCCGGACCGGGTGCTTCCCGGTCTACGCGGATACGCGGGTTACGTATTTCCCGATGGGCGAGGATAAGTTTGAGCAGATGCTTGTCCAGCTGAAAACGGCGAAGCGGTATATTTTCATGGAATACTTCATCATCGAGGAAGGTCTCATGTGGGGGAGGATCCTGGAGATCCTGGCGGAGAAGGTACGCGAAGGCGTGGAGGTGCGGGTCATGTTCGACGGCACCTGCGAATTCTCGACGCTGCCCCATAATTATCCGGAGAAGCTCAGGACGCTGGGGATCCAGTGCAAGATGTTCTCGCCGGTGACGCCGTTTCTGTCGACCCACTATAATTACCGTGATCACCGGAAGATCCTGGTGATCGACGGCCATACCGCCTTCACCGGAGGCGTGAACCTGGCGGACGAGTATATCAACCAGCGTGTGAAGTACGGCCACTGGAAGGACACCGCCGTCATGCTTCAGGGCGGCGCGGCGCAGAGCTTTGCGCTGATGTTCCTGCAGATGTGGAACATCACGGAGCGGGCGCCGGAATTCGACAAATATCTGGACGCGCCGGCCGTGGCAGGTATCGCTTCGGCCGACGGGCCGGGAGCGGATGCTGCAGCCGGTAAGTCGGGCGTGGATGCCGGGAGAGCCGCTGCAGCCGGTAAGGCGGACATGGATGCCGGAAGAGCCGCTGCGGCCGGTAAGGCGGGCATGGATGCCGGGAGTATGGTTCCGGCGGAGACGCCGCGCGACGCAGGATTTGTCCTTCCGTATGGAGACTGCCCGCTGGACAGCGACAAGCTGGGCGAGCGGGTCTACATGGATATCCTGAACCGTTCCCGCAGCTACGTCCATATCATGTCGCCGTATCTGATCCTGGACGGCGAGATGGAGACTGCGCTGAAGTTCGCGGCGGAGAAGGGCGTCGACGTGAAGCTGATCCTGCCCGGAATTCCGGACAAGCCCATGCCCTACGCTCTGGCCAAGAGCCATTACAGCTCCCTTCTGGATTCCGGCGTTCAGATCTATGAGTACACGCCCGGCTTTGTACACGCGAAGGTATTCGTCAGCGACGACTGCCGCGCGGTGGTGGGCACCATCAACCTGGATTACCGAAGCCTTTACCATCATTTCGAGTGCGCGGCCTATCTGTACCGGACCGAATGCATTGCCGATATCGAGAAGGACTTCCAGGAGACGCTTGTCAAGTGCCGCCAGGTGACGCCGGAGACGGTGAAGAACGAGAAATGGACCGTGAAGCTGACCGGGTTTGTGATGAAGGCGGTGGCTCCGCTTCTGTAGGAAGAGCGGCTCCCTTCGCCGGCACGCAAAAAGTAATGCCGCAGACCGCTGCCGGTCTTGACTTTACACAGGTTTTGTGACAAAATAACATGTTAGGAAAAAATGGAAAAGAAGGTTGATCATCATGACTAAAATTGACATCGTCTCCGGATTTTTGGGAGCCGGGAAAACCACATTTATCAAGAAGCTTCTGGAGGAGGCCATCGCCGGAGAGCAGGTGGTCTTAATCGAGAATGAATTCGGTCAGATCGGTATCGACGGCGGATTTCTGAAGGACGCCGGCATCGAGATCCGGGAGATGAATTCCGGGTGCATCTGCTGTTCGCTGGTAGGCGATTTCGGCAAGTCCCTGGCGGAGGTCTTAAACACCTATAAGCCTGACCGGGTCATCATCGAGCCGTCCGGCGTAGGGAAGCTGTCCGACGTGATGAAGGCGGTCATCGACGTAGCGGCGGATGTGGACGTGCGGCTGAACAGCGCCGTGACCATTGTGGACGCGTCCAAGTGCAAAATGTATATGAAGAACTTCGGCGAGTTCTTCAACAACCAGATCGAGAACGCGGGAACCATCGTGCTGAGCCGTACCGACGTGCTGGATGCGGCGAAGGTGCAGCAGGCGGTGGAGCTGATCCGCCAGCATAACCAGACGGCGTCAGTCGTCACGACGCCCTGCGCCCAGTTATCCGGCGCGCAGCTTCTGGAGATCATCGAGAAGCCGGACACCATGGCCGAGGATCTGATGAAGGAGGTGCGCGAGAAGCACGCCCATCACGACGAGGACGAGCATGAGCATCACCATCATCATCATGACGGTGAGGAGTGCGGCTGCGGCCATGAGCACGAGCATCATCACCATCACGACGATGAGGATGAGGACGAGCACGAGCATCATCACCATCATGACGATGATGAAGACGAGCATGAGCATCACCATCATCATCATGACGATGAGGAGTGCGGCTGCGGCCATGACCATGAGCATCATCATCACCATCATCACCACGACGGAGAATGCGACTGCGGCTGCGACCACGACCATGACGCCGACGAGGTCTTCGTCAGCTGGGGTCTTGAAAACGTGGGCGCCGTCAGCCGTCCCGCCCTTGAGGCGATTCTGGATGAGCTGGCCAACGGCAACGCCTACGGCGATGTGCTCCGTGCCAAGGGCATGGTGCCGTCCGCGGAGAAGGCCGGCGAGTGGTATTATTTCGACATTGTACCGGATGAGATGGAGATCCGTACCGGTACGCCGGATTATACCGGCAAGGTCTGCGTTATCGGCGCGCAGCTGAAGGAAGAAGAACTGGAGAAAGCGTTCGGACGGAAGTAGGAGAGCGCGGCGCGGCACCAGGCGCAGAGTAGGGCGCTGAAGGCAGGAGAGCGCGGCGCCAGGGCGCAGAGCAGAGCGCTGAAGGCAGGAGAGTGCGGCGCCAGGCGCAGAGCAGGGCGCTGAAGGCAGGAGAGCGCGGTGTCAGGCACTGAGCAGGGCGCAGACAGCAGAAGAGCGCGGCGTCAGGCAACAGAGCAGGGCGCTGATGGCAGGAAAGATAAGCGAAAGCAGGAAGCGGGAGTAATCAAGAGCTATGGGACCTATGATTGACGACGACGTAACGCCATTATTTATCATCAATGGTTTTCTGGAGGCGGGCAAGACCCAGTTTCTGCAGTTCACCATGAGCCAGGACTATTTCCAGACAGACGGCAGGACCCTTCTGATCGTCTGCGAGGAGGGAGACACCGACTACGATCCGAAGTATCTGAAGGTGAACCGCACCACCATGATCACGGTGGACAGCCTGGACGAGATCTCGCCGGAGAAGCTGACCGAGTACAAGGAGAAGTACAATCCGGAGCGCGTCCTGATGGAGTGGAACGGCATGTGGAACCAGGACGATCTGCGGATCCCCAGCGACTGGACCGTGTACCAGCAGATCACGATCATCGACGGCTCTACCTTCGATCTGTATGTGAAGAACATGAAGCCGCTGCTGGGCGCCATGGTACGGAATTCGGAGCTGATCATCTGCAACCGCTGCGACGATGTGCCGGATCTGGAGGGCTACCGCCGGACGCTTCTGGCCATGAATAACCAGGCGGAGATCGTGTTCGAGGGCGAGGACGGAGAGATCTCGGAGATCTCCGAGGCGGATCTGCCCTACGACATGTCCGCGGATGTGATCGAGATCGCACCGAAGGACTACGGCATCTGGTACATCGACTGTATGGACAAGCCGGACCGGTACCGCGGCAAGGTGGTGGAATTCACCGGCATGGTGTTAAAATCCACCAAGTTCCCGAAGAACTATTTCGTTCCGGGCAGGATGGCCATGACCTGCTGCGAGGCGGATATGTCGTTTCTGGGCTATGTCTGCAAGGCGCGGGAGGCGAAGAACCTGACCACACGCCAGTGGGTGAAGGTACGAGCACGTATCGAGTATGAGGAGTGGCAGGATTATGACGGCGTCGGTCCGGTGCTCTACGCGGAGAGCGTGGAGAAGGCGGAACCGATCCGGGATATCGTGCAGTTCTGACCGGTACGTAAAAAGGGAAAGTTGGATTAAAGCAGGAAACAGTCCGCCGGATACCGCAAAACAGGCCCGGCGGGCTTTTGCATTACGCAGGTCCGCGGCGGCGGATAAAAACCGGAATTCGGCGAAGCGCACCCTGACGCTGAGGGGCGGGCCGGGAACGGAGAAGCAAAGGAGAACAGAAATGGAGAGAAGGATCGTACTCGCGTCCGCGTCCCCGCGGAGGCAGGAGCTGCTGCGGCAGGTAGGGCTCGCGCCGGAGGTTCTGCCCAGCCATGTGGATGAGAGCGGTGCAGGCGGAACGCCGGAGCAGATGGTGATGGAGCTGTCCCGCAGAAAGGCGGAAGACGTGGCGGCGGAGCTAGGCCGGAAGACGGCGGAATACGGAAACGCCGCGGTCATCGGTGCCGATACGGTGGTCGCCGTGGACGACCGCATTTTGGGTAAGCCCAAGAGCGAGCAGGAGGCCGCCGCCATGATCAGACTTCTGGCGGGGCGCATCCATCACGTATATACGGGGGTCACGATCATATTTCTGCCAACAGGCGAGAGGATTACATTTGCCGAAGGCACGGAGGTAGAGGTCTATCCGATGACCGAAGAGCAGATCCGGCGGTATACGGCGACAGGAGAGCCGATGGACAAGGCCGGCGCATACGGGATCCAGGGACGCTTTGCGGCGTACGTGAAAGGGATCCGCGGAGACTATAACAATGTAGTCGGCCTGCCGGTAGCGAGAGTTTGCCGGGAACTGGCGGCGAGAGGTATGTTCTGACGGCCGGAGACGTCCGGCCGCTTACTTCCATTCCACCGGCGTCGGCCGGTTGGAGGAAAATACATCCTCTGCCTTAAACAGGTCGTCCAGCTTCCGGCTGGAGCTGCCCTCGCCGGCGGCGATGTCCATCCACATCCGGTAGCCGTCCAGATTCCGGCGGCCCTGGCGGATGTAGTTGTCGCCCAACTGGACCCAGTACTGGCTGGAGTCCACATTGCAGAAATAATCGAAGCCCAGGGACTTCATATACATGAACCGGTCGTTGGCGGAGTTGTAGGCGTGCCAGTCGCTTACATCAGCGCCGAAGGGATAGAGAATGATATCCGTCGGACCGATCAGGGTCTCGACTTCATTTTCCCATTTATCACAGTCCGTCTTGAATTTCTGGTAAGAGATCGTTCCCAGATCCCGGTGTCCCCAGCTGTGGGACGCCAGCTCCCAACCGTTGTCACGCAGGCATTTGGCCACAGCGGAAGCAGCCTGGCAGTCGGCGGCGAAGTTGGGGTTCGTATCGCGGTAGGATTCCGCGGTGCGGTAACCTAATATGCCCTGATAACCTGTGAGCGCGATAACCGCCCGTGCCCCCTTATAGGAGAAATCCGGGTGCTGCAGGATGAAATCCTCCAGAAGCGGCACCAGATCGTAGGAGCCTACGGACACCGTTCCGTCGTCCAGAACCATCTCGCAGGCGGGCTTTCCGTCGTCTCCGATCACCATCCGGCGCGCGAAGCCGTCGTCTTCCATATATTCATAATAACAGACGTCGTCCTGGGACATGACGCAGGCTTTCCGGCCGGGCGGCAGCAGGATCTGCCCTTTGACCATCCTGCCGTCCTGCATCGTGGCGATATCATGCAGGCGCACCAGTACGTAACCCTTCGCGTACATGGAGTCCAGGATCTTAAGAAATTCATCCTTCGTGGTCATGACCTGGTTATAGCCGGATTCGTCGGCGTCTCCGTCAAATGCTTTCGCCTCGTCCATGACCAGGGAGTGAAAAAAAACATGCGTGATCTCCGTGATCTCCACCGGTTGCAGCGATTCCCTGGTGTGCGTATATTCGGAGATCGCGCTGTTGATCCGGGAGTCGGTGGTTCCGTTCTCGCCCGCTCCGTAGAATTCCGAGGAGGTCAGCAGGTCGATTGCCGCATCGTAATCATAACCGGCGGCAAGAAGCCACGCCTGATCCAGAAGGGCGTCGATGGAGGATTCCGTCTCCGGTTCCGTACCGTCAGAGGCGGCTTCGCTTCCGTCTCCTGATCCGTCGCCTTCCGCAGCGGAAGCGCCCGCGCCGTCCGGATTCTGGTCTTCCGCCTTGCCGGACTTTTCCTTCTCCCTGCTTTCCAGCGCCATGGCGATCTTCCCCGAAGCCTTATAGGCGGCTCCGCCCAGCAGGCCGATGATCAGAAGACCGATCAGATAGTACGGAAGCTGTCCGATCAGGCGGTCCCGCTTTCTGCGCATTATTTTTTTCTTTCGAAACGAATTGGTTTTGCTCTGGCTGCTCATGATAACCCCCACATCTTTCGTTCAGAACAATAACAGTATACCATATCTTGTCAGACAATGTAAATCCTTGTCATGAAGAAATGCGAAAAAAGATCGGCGCTTCTCCATACATTAGTAAGAGATTTTTCGACGGAGGATATTTATGAAAAGATATGGGAAATTTGCGGCGCGGCTGCTGGCGATGGTTCTCGCCGCGGGAACCGTCGCGCCGGGAACGGCCTGTGGAGCAGCGTGGACAGAGACGCCGCAGCCTGCGATTCCCGTCGGCAGCGGGCTGGTCAGAGCCGCCGCAGCGCTTTCCGGCGGGCCGGAGATCGCCTCGCCTTCGGCGGTTCTCATGGAAGCGTCGACCGGCCAGGTCATTTACGAGAAGAACGCCGACGAGCAGCGCAGCCCGGCCAGCATCACGAAGATCATGACGCTGATCCTGATCTTTGACGCCCTTGAGAGCGGAAAGATCAGCATGACGGATCAGGTGGTCACCAGCGCCTACGCCAAGTCCATGGGAGGTTCCCAGGTATTTCTGGAGGAGGGCGAGGTGCAGACCGTGGAGACGCTGATCAAGTGTATCGTCATCGCCTCCGGCAATGACGCCAGCGTGGCTATGGCGGAGTATATCGCCGGGGACGAAGGGACGTTTGTGCAGATGATGAACGAACGTGCGGCGGGACTTGGCATGACGGGTACTCATTTCGAGGACTGCTGCGGTCTGACGGAATCGCCGTCTCATCTGACCACTGCCCGCGATATCGCGGTCATGTCGCGGGAGCTGATCAACCGCTACCCGCAGATCCATAACTATTCGACGATCTGGATGGACACGATCACCCATACGACGAAGCAGGGAACGAAGGAATTCGGCCTGTCCAACACGAACAGACTGTTGAAAATGGCCACGAATTTCACCGTGACCGGTCTTAAGACCGGTTCCACCTCCATTGCCAGGTATTGCCTGTCGGCGACGGCGGAGAAGGACGGCGTGCGTCTGATCGCATCCGTCATGGCCGCGCCGGATTACAAGGCCAGGTTCGCCGACGCGGCGGCCCTGCTGAATTTCGGCTACGCCAACTGCCGGCTCTACGAGGATCAGGAACCGCCGCAGCTTCCGATGCTGCCGGTGACGGGCGGCGTAGAGGATCAGGTGCCGCTGAAATACGGCGAAACCTTCACCTGGCTGGGACTGCATGGGGAGGATTTTACAGAAGTGGAGAAGAATATCATAATTCTGGATAAAATTGAGGCTCCGGTGGAGAATGGACAGCAGATAGGAACACTGGAATACATACTTAGTGGGGATAAACTCGGAGAAATCCCGATTCTGGCGGCCGGAGATGTGGAGGCGGCCAGGTATCTGGATTATCTGAAGGAATTTCTGGCGGAGTGGAGCGTCGGTAAGTGAACGGAACGGCCCCGGAGGGAGAGTACATCCCTGCCGGGGCCGTGCTGCATTCATGCAGCGTTGCCTCCCTGTTTCGAATGTAGTTACTTCGTTGCTTCGAACACAGTTGTTTCGTTGCTTCGAATGCAGTTTCTCCGCTGTTTTCAAAAGCAGTTTTTCGCTGCGCATGTGCGTGTTCTTCACTCGTTCTGAATGTTACTTCTTTGCTGCTTCCGAATACGCTGTCGTCACCAGATCCTCGTAGGGGACTCTGGCGGGCAGTTCGCCGGCTTCCTCCAGAATATTCTGAAGCAGGTCAAAGCTCTCCTTTTCGAATACGGTATCCGTCTTCCAGCTGTCCTGGTCCTTGTACCGTCCGACTATGATCGTGATGTTCTCCAGGGGCGTTTCCTTAAACTGGGGCTGGATGGTTTTGGCAATCTCTTCGGCGGTATGGGAGTTTACATAATCCATCCCCTTCTGGATCGCGTTGGTGAATTTCTGTATGATCTCCGGATGGGCCTCGAGATAGCTTTTCTTCGCGCTGTAGGCTGTGTAGGGGACGTAGCCGGATTCGGTGCCTAGGGAGGCGACCACAGATCCGCTGCCCTCCAGCTCCAGGCCGGTGGCGAAGGGCTCGAATTCCACCGTGTAATCGGCGTTGCTGCCCGGGAAGGCGGCGGCCGTCAGACCGAAGCTGATGCTCCGGTCGATGGAGAGATCCGCGTCCGGGTCGATGCCGTTCTTCTTAAGGATATATTCGAAGACCATTTCGGGCATGCCGCCTGTTATCCGCTACACCATGTAAATTCTGATCTGCTTGAGCGGCGTATATGCTTGCTTTCGGGTTTCCATGGTTTCGCGGCAGATTGCCTGCATGCGCGATACCGGATTCCTTCCAGACCGGGGGCATGCTCATGGGAAAGTTCTTTATCAGGTTTTCCAGTTCTTTTTCTCCCATAATGATGGGGTATGGTTTTAGCTTGTTTTCCGATGATTCTATTACTCCCATGTCCTTCAGTAAAGAAACGATTGTCAATGCATTCGTTTTGGTTACCTTTTTCCCCATACCAATAAGACCTGAGAGAAGTGATTTAACGGAAGTAAACCCTCTGTCCTCATTCCTGATAAGACTGAGCGCTGAAAGTATGATATCATCCTGCTTTTTTGAGATTTCTTCCGCGACACTATACTGTATCAGTTCGGACAGACCATATTTCATATAAATCTCCGGAAAGCCGTATTCATCAATATTGATCTTGTCTATCAGCAGTTCTATGTCAGAACGGGTTAACGCGTTATGCGCTATCATGTCATCAATTACATCTAATGCTGATATGAGTTTCGCATGTGTCAGTTCCCAATCCGTGTTGTTTGTATTAAGAGTTTCATACTTTTGCTCCAACAGTTTAATTTTTAAGGATAGGTCTTCCTGAACGGCCTGGTAGCTTTCAATAATAATATCTTCATTTTCCGGCTTTGCGGCAATGTCTTTTATCTTCTGGGAAATCAGAAACTTCAGCTGATTCTTTTCCTTTTTGATCTGTTCCCCTATTTCCCAGCGTTCACGCTGCAGATCCTGCCTGCCCTGATTGATTTCATCGATATCGATTGTCTCTATGACATCCTGCAGGGTATTTCTGCAGGCTTTTATATAATTGAGAACATCTTCCGTAAGCTGTGATGCTTCGATCAGGTGGGACTTGCTGCAGTACCGCTTCCCCTTGGTATTGTACAGGCTGCAGACATAATACTTCCGTGTTTTATTATTCTTTTTACGTATGATTGGCGTCATCTTATGACCGCAGTGTTTGCAATACAGACAGCTGCCGAAAGGATCCTGCGGCATCCGGCTTTCCCAGCGTCCATGTGTCTGGGAACCTTTGTATCCGCTTTTTGCCCGTTTTTGTTTTATTTCCTGAACCAATTCAAAAGTGACGGGGTCAATAATTGGTTCATGGTGATTTTTAAAAACATATTGCTGGTCTTCAGGGACCCTTCGGTCCGTTCCGTGGACACTTAACCGGGCTCTTTTATGAAGGCGGTAAATGCCAATATAAAAATCATTGTCAAGAATATCTTTAATCATCGATTCCGTCCATTCGGAAGCCACATGACGTTTCGTCAGTTTCCCCTCAGAAAGTTCCTGCTCATGCCGGTACATGGAAGGGGTTTCGATTTGTTGTCGTGTAAGATACGCGGCAAGTCTCCGATATCCGTAACCATCAATGTACATTGCAAAAATCTGACGTATCGTTGCCGCCTGCTCGGGGACTATTTCAAATGTTTCACTTTTCGCTTTGGCCCGGCGGTAGCCGAAAGGGGGCGATATAACAAGGGAACCGTCCTTCTGTTTTGCCCCGAGAACCCGACGGATTTTTTTGCTGGTATCCTTTACGTACCGTTCATTGTACCATGTTTTAATTCCGATAATGTCATCATCTGTTCCCTTGCTGTCGTAATTATCATCAACAGCAATAAGACGTTTCCCCCGTTCCTGGAAATCATCGAGAAGGAGCAATATTTTGGCGTTATGTCTCCCGAGTCTCGAAAAGTCTTTCACATAGACCGTATCGATATCTTTTTCAAGATCGCTCATCATTTCCTGAAAGCCCGGACGATCGAAAATATAACCCGAAATGCCGTCGTCCTCATACCATCGGTCAATTGTCACATTGTGTTCAGCCGCATATTGACTGATGACAAGCCGCTGGTTTTCGATAGAAGCATAGTTCCGGCGATCGTCATCCTTCGACAATCGGCAATATCCTACATTCATATTGTTTCAATCTCCTTTGCATTGATAGCTGTTCATGATTATGTCTGGCTATTGATATGATTCTTCACTAACTGTCTGAAGAAAACGGACATGTCGTCGCAATCAGGATTGTAGGCAAACGTGACAATCCGATAACCGATACTTTGATAGTATTCTTTGGCTATCTCGTATTCTTCTTCAGAATCAAAATCCTTTTTCCATAAATAACGGGTAATTTTGTTTTCTATCACTGGCCACCTCGAAACCCGACTCGCTGCAAACATATGCATTTGCAGCTTGTCTGTTTCTCCAATTATGGTTTTGAAAATATTTTTTTCGCACAAACTGGAAAGGCGGATGTGTGGCTTTTGATGAAAGCGTTTCTTCTCATTGTAGCATCTTATGTTTCCGATGCGACAAATACTCAATTTATCCATTATTTATTCATGACAGGCAATTATGTGTTCACCCATATAGCCAGAACTAAAAGTATTATATCAGTTATGTTGATTATAGGCAAATTACAGATGTCGCTGATAGCCAAATCAGAGCATTTTTTAAGGTTACCCCACATGGCAGGCATAGCTCATTGTAAGTAATCCGGTTTCAATCTTTAAGGAAGAAGGACCATTCCGTGGAATACGCCGATACAGGGTAAGATATGGGGGGAGTTCTGTCCCTAAATTGTAAAATGTAATGAGGTTGCATGGTTTGACACAGTACAACAGCAGGCAAAAAGATTGCAGTCTGCAGGAAAAGAAGATCGCCAGGCTGTGCCGCACGGTATTTGCAGGTGGGGCAGGTATACCTGACGCAGTACTATTTCGAAAAGTGCGTCAGCTATACCTGACGCAGATATATTTATAAAAGTGCGTCAGCTATACCTGACGCAGATATATTTTGATAAGTGAGTCAGCTATACTTGACGCAGGATGAAATCAAATTGCTTTAGCAATTTGAAATTGCTAGTAAGTTAACAATTTTTGCTGAAGCATCTTCCGGGTTTGCATTTCTCTTTTTCTTTCTTTTTCTTTCCAAAAAAAGGATTATAAAATTCGATGTGCAAAAAGGACGCGGAGCTATCACGCACGAAATCTTCAAACAAAATCACTTTGCTTTCATTTTTGCAAGAGAATCGTAGATGTTCGGAGACGATTTGTGACCGAAATAGCGTCGGAAAGTCTTGGAGCTGATGATGTTTTGGCTTTTTATATCAGAATACGGCCGATTTTGGGCCTCCTGGCCTGTCTGGGTGCATACAGAATGGACGAATCCCTTTTTCGTAAAGATATGAATGATAGGAATATTTAAAAGAAATGTGTATATAGGGTAGTCGGATCCGTTTCTCATTATTCTATTGTTTAACAAAGCAAACAAAAATATGACTAATGATAGCTAAAGTATATGCATTGTAAGACATGATGTCATACTCCGTATTATTCATTATCTGAGTAGTGCGTCACCTATACTTGACGCAGGGAATCAAAGTGGTGCGTCATCTATACTTGACGCAGCCAGCCAAAGTGGTGCGTCATCTATACTTGACGCAGATAGCCAAAGAGGTGCATCAGCTATACTTGACGTTTACGACTAGAATTGTTGGGCTTTTAAGGGCGGCAGGAGCCCTGCTGCCCACAGCCTGCCACGGGGCCACCTGCTGCTTGCATTGCTCTTGAGACCCTGCTTCCAATGTTGCTTTTCAATATGTATTTTATTTGATTATGCAGTAATGGGAGCATAATGGATGCCGAAGTAGCTCCTGCCACAACGTCCCCGTTCGAGGATTTGTCCAATCCTGCTGCCACTGGTGAGATCCAGACACCAGAGCTATAACCGACCACGACATCCCCGTTCCGGATTTTGCCTGATCCACGCGATTCCACGTCACTGCAGACACATAAACGAATCTCTGCCATAACATTCCCATTCCGGAATTTGCCACATCAGGGCAGAAATCCTTTTCCAATATTCCTTTCAGTTATTTCTTTTGGGGAAAGAGAGCGCCCTGAGTTTGCTGGTGCAGGCGAAACAGTGACTGGAAGAAGGAGGAGAGAGTAGCAGTGGCTCTGCTGCCCGTGGAGCCTTATGGGAGCTTCTGCTGCCGTATCTTTCCCAAAACAATGATGAAAAAAAGATTAGAAAAAAATGTCAGGCATCAATAGCAAGATTTGGAACGGAGAAGCCGAGGCAGGTAATGCGCTCTGAGTATGGGATTATTCCAGAGGCAGCAGGACCAAACAAAATCCGGAACGGGAATGTCGCGGCATGAATCCGGATATTTGATACAACGTGGAATCGCATAACACAAACAAATTCAGGAACGGGGAAAGAAGAATACTTTATGACAGACAAAACCGGGGAAAGATGTATTGGATACGAATGGTACCAAATACAAGCGAAAGGGCTTCCGGCGTTTGATCCATACACCGGCGGCCCTTCGTGATTATTCCTTATCGGGTGGTATAAATTCCAGAAGATCCTCGATTCTACAGTCCAGGGTTGAGCAGATCCTGGCAAGGACAGCCGTGTCCAACCGTGTAACCTTGTTGCTGCAGTACTGGTTTATCTGGGTTCGCTGCATTTCAGCCCTGTGGGACAGCTTATTCTTGCTGATCCCCTTTTCTTTGATCAGTTCATCCAGTTTGGAGCTCAGTTATGCAGCCGGTATCAGGGATGCACTTGCTGGGATGCAGCGGTGATCTGGTTGCTCCTGTTTATTGCACTGCTGCGGCAGGATGACATCCAGTTATGCCTGCTGCCGCTTTTTGCCTCATAATGATTCATGTGTAACCATAATCGTTGCGGGAAAAGGAAATTGTGAGAGGGAAGGGATATCCTATCCTGTCGGACAGATAAAAAGGAATCTGGGAAGCAGACCTGATATGGCCATTGCATGCTGGTGAACCCGTGTAAGAACCTGCCCGGGCAGCAGGGGAGATGGATGCTCGTAGTTTCCTGCTCCGAGGCAGGAAACGGGGCTTATATGGACTTTGCGGCAGACCACATGTAACCTGTATCATAACCTAATTAATCCTATGGGTTGTAAGACGGGTGACTCCCTGGAGGCTGCGGCTCCGGTCTCTTCCTTTCTTCTTTATGGTTACATTGTACCAATTGGTTAGAGCAAATCCGGAAACTCACTGATTTGGAAACTAGTATATTTTGACCACAGTGTGGATGAGGACCGATATATTGCAATTGGTTGTGTGGGATTTACTATTAAAGAAGGGCAGAAGCCTACAGAGGAACAGCTTCAGGAAGTGAGAGAGGCAGAGAAGAGGCCGATCGTGTTTGATGAGGATTGTCCTGAACTGTCACCCGCAATGCATAAGGCATTCCGGTGTTCCGTTATTCAGAGAAACCGAAGAAAAGAAGCGTGATATGAAGTCCCGGCCGATTGGCCGGGTTTTGTCATACAATGCGGCCATGCTGACGTTTAAGCGTGTAGAAGAAGTGCCGGAGGTGTGCAATGATAGAACCGATGACAGCGCATGACAGCGCAATTCGTGAACCCCTGTTTGACTTTTTGGAGGCGGCTTATGGAAAGATCCGGATTCTGGAAGAAAAGCGGACGGACAGGTGAAGAATTACGATCTCTATTATGATTTGGTTTGAAAACATACATTATCTATTATTGTTTGGTGTTATTTAGTCCATATCTTGTGGAACAGATGGACTGAATGGACGAAATAACACTGTATGGAATACATGGATTGGTGACATTCATTCGTAACGAGGCCGAGTTGGACATATTTTGCAGATTATATCCTTATGCGACTTTATGCGTAAGGCTTTTTTATTTCTTCAGGGATTCGAGTAGTTACTGAAAATCCATTGATATTTATTTTGGTTTGGCGTATTATATGAAGTAAAGAATATAGGATATGGGTTTGGAAAGAACGGTAATTATGGAAGTAGCGAAAGTTTCATCAAAAGGCATGTTACGATACCGGTATCGGAGAGGCATCGTTTAAAATTGAAAGCATGCGACAAATTTGTGATTTTGGAAGGTAGTATCAGATGCAGAAGATGAAAAAGGATGACTTGGTTGAAAGAAATACTTTTGATGCCGAAGCGGAGTTTATGGAATATTTACGAGAAAATGCACCGGATGATTATGAACTGTTTGATGAAAGTAAATCTGGGTATTCGTATTTTGAGAATATGCTAATTAGTAATATATCCAAGAGTATCCCGGATTTAATTAATAAAATGTCAGAAGCAAGGGGAGTTTCACCTGATGTTTATGTTTTTTGCTTGCAAAAGGAATTTGTGAATGCTTTATGTTTTAAGAAAAATCAGCACTATTATATAGGTATTTACTCTGCTGCTTATGTAGAATTAATAAGACGCACACAGATTTTAGCAGGCTATTTAGTTCGGGATGGTCAATGGGAATTATACAAAAACAGGAATGAATCAGAACTGCAGGCATTACTTTGGATTGACGCTTTTAGAATGATCTTGACTCATGAGTTTATGCATATAATATTGGGACATTGCGATACTGTATGCAATAAAGAAGCATTTCTATGGGAAGTTTCCAACAGTGATTCGCAGAATGCTTTGAAAAACAGAAAGCAACAAGCGTTAGAGATGTTTGCAGATGCGTTCGCTGCGGAAGACGCAGTACAGCAAATATTTGCTTAGGTGAAGGATCTTAACGAGATTAGGTATAGGTTGCTAAACTATTATCTGTCTATAGTAATGGTTTTTTCTGTTTTTGACAAATATCAAGGAGGAGGGACTCATCCCGGCTTGGGTGTGAGATTTCTTTATATGTCGTCTGCCATTGACGATACTATCCGTAAAGTATCAGGTGCTTCTGATCCGGAAAAGATTGTAGAGGAAATTGATACCGTAATCATTCTGTTTATGGAAATAATTCAGCAATATCCGAGGATATTTGCCTATAATATCATAGCAGAACTGGGGGATGAGAACATTTACAAGGAATATGTCCAATTATATAATACTGCTTCAGATATTGTAAAAGAAACAAATAAGTATGCGTTATATCATCTCGAAGAATTTAGTAAAATAGGGGACACTGCTTTAGAAGCGATGGATAATGAAAGAAATATCCTGTATAATGCAACTAACGCAGGGATGAGTTATGATGAAGCATGTGAAATGATATATTATATGAAAAGATTGGATAATGGGGAATAGGGATGAATAGTGAGTGGATAGCTTGTAGTGGAAAAAAAGATGAAATCATTAAAGTATTAGAAGAACAAATGGGCTTCGACAAATGCGCGGCAGAAAAAATACTGGCATTTTTATCAAAAGAAAAATCTGATATATTATGTAGCGATGAAATATTTCAAATGAATAGAATACCAGCTGAATCGAACGAACGATTGTTGAGCCTGATGATTATGGAATATAATTACTATATTAATATTCGGGCTTCAACTATTTTTCTGCTGTCAACATTGATAGATTCTCAAGTGCATTTACCGGTGGTGTCGCTATGCATGGCTATTAAGGGCATGAAACGTTTGGTAGAACATATTGAAGAGGATTCAGGAATGAAATGCATTCTTCTGGAAATTCTCAGGCAAGCAGATAAGAAGGGAAAAGATAATTTGCTGGAAGGATTTAAAGGAGAATG
The DNA here is from genome assembly GCA_947624815.1 of uncultured Lachnospiraceae bacterium. Taxonomy (GTDB): domain Bacteria; phylum Bacillota; class Clostridia; order Lachnospirales; family Lachnospiraceae; genus UBA3402. Next base: position 24,811 of record CANQME010000035.1, read on the forward strand.
TTGCAATAATCATTTAGAATGTCGATTTCAGAATGATGGCCAATGTCGATGTACTGCCAAAGATACAGTATGTATCATGGAAAAGTTGAAAGATATTGGGATACTTAAGAAAAAGGGTGAAGTATATCAGTACGACCCCATAGGAAGTTTATAGAAAAAGTAGATACAGCAGACAGAATAAACAGGAACTTATAATTGGTTATTATTTCTCCAAGGCGAATATATAGTATTTTGTTGATTGGAGGATAACCATGGGAAAAAGTGGACTAATCGTAACCGAAGATAAGACAAACAAAGTATATCATGATGTTGTGACATTATTCAAGATTTACCGCTCCGTATCCTGGCGCATGCAGGTACAGGTCAATCAGGTGAAGCACCGTTTTCAAAGGGAATATGGGACGGACATTGATGAATTCCTGGATTCGATTTACCAGGCTGGAATGGATCTGAATGAGGACGATGCAAACATCCGGTACAGGGTGGAAGCAATCAGCAGTTCCAACAGGTTTCTGAAGCTGATCGATGAGGCAGTGGAACTGATGCGTCAGTACCATCCGCAGGGAGAAAAGTATTATTGGATACTGTACTATACATATATGTCTGCACGGCAGCCGATGAATGTTGCGGAGATTATCCGTAACCTGGAATCCCACCTGCCTGACAATATGCAGATTAACCGCAGTACATATTTCAGGTGGAGGGAAGGTGCTTTTAAAGCAGTTGAGGGTATTCTGTGGGGTTATGAAGAAGAAAGCAGGAGGCTTCTGGAACATTTCAGGGATACCTGGAATGAAAAGACAGAGTAATGCAGCATAGTGTAACAAAGATTCAAATACAAGATATATAACAATTATCATTGACATATACTATATATAGTATTATAATATGCTTGTAATGATTTTTACAGTTCTGCTGCTGCGGATCTGTATCACTCTTTTGTTCCTGCATATATGCAGGAAGCAGAGGCAAACTATAATTGAATTTGGAAACGAAGAATGACGCCGATATATCGAATATTTGGCGTCTTTTTTGTGCCCATTTTTCAGGAAAGAAGGAGGTGTTGCAGTGAAAAGCAAGGTGAAGTTCAGGGACAGGGACCATTTGGATTTCTATTTGGTAAACGGTAGATAATACGTACCTGTACAAAACTGGAGCAAACCTGTATGATAAAAACGGATTTGCTCCAGTCCTATTTTGCTTCGGTTTTGCCTGGCTTCCGGCAATTCGCAGGAAGTCCCGGCGCCCAGGGGAGCAGGCCTTCCAAAAAACTGCGGTCTGTATCGTCCAGATGCTTGGGTATCTCCGTGAGCAGATACTCAAAATAATCATAGGGTTTCAAGTTGTTTGCCTTTGCCGTCTCCGCAATACTGTATATGATCGCACTGGAACTGGCACCGGCAACGGTGTCGATCATGACCCAGTTTTTCTTCCCGATGCAGAATCCACGGATCGACTGCTCCGCAGCATTATTGTCCATTGGAACCTCTCCATCCTCCAGAAATACTTTCAGGTATTTCTCCTGGTTAAGTGAATAGTTGAATCCCTCCCAGGTCTTGCTTTTCTGGGGGACCCTCGGGATGTTTTCGCGTACCCACGTGAAATAAGCCTCCACCAGTGGCCTGACGCTCAACTGGCGGCGGTTCTGCCGTTCCTGGACGGGAAGATCCTTGAGCTGTTTCTCTTCCCGGTAGATCGCCTGGATCATGGAAAGCGCGAGATAGGCGCGGCTGTCTCTCTGCTTCTCTTTTGGCAATGCCTTTACCGCTTCATCAAAGCGGCGGCGCGCATGTGACCAGCATCCGGCAATCTTTAAGTCTTCCCGCTCACTTTCAACTGTATGGTAGACCTGGTACCCGTCCGTGACGCATATCCCGCTGAAATCCCTCAGGAATTCCCGGGGATGGCTGGCATTGCGTGTCCGCTGGTATTCGTACAGGATGATCTGGCACTCCGTATACATCATCCCGGTGCGGTAGACCCACATGTAGCTTTTGCTTCCCGCGGGACGCCCATCCTTGTTCACCAGTACCGGTGTCTCATCCGCCTGCAGCACATGATAACCATACATCTTTTCATGCAGGTAATCATATAGGATGGCAAGGTAGCGGTCCGCACACTGGATCGTCCAGTTCGCCATGTTCTGCCGGGAAATGTGCAGGCCGTAACGCTCAAACTCCTTTTCCTGGCGGTAGAGGGGCATCGCGTTGACGTATTTGGCATTCATGATGGCCGCTTCCAGCGAGGGGGACACCAGGCTTCCCTTCAACAGGCCCTCCGGATGCGGTGCCCGGACAATCTCATCCGTCTTCTTCCCGGCGTATACTTTGACATGGTGTTCCTCCACCCCGACTTTTGCCGGGGTAAAACTGTATCTGCGGTACACCTCGTCCGGGAGCTGTTTAAAGCCGTCCTTTCCGAACCGGGCCGCAAGCTCCTCCGGCGTCAGGGAATGCTCGACCACAACGACCGGCAGGCCTTCCAGGTCCTCCTCCCGTTTCCCCTGTTTTTTCTTCGGCCTCCGGTGCGGCACAGCTTCCAGGTCTTCCCCGGAATCTTCTGCAGCTACCGCCTCCGGCTCGTTAAAGAATACGATCTGGCCATCCGTTTCCATAAAGGAAATCTGGCCATCGGTTACTTCATGCCTCTCTGACGACCTCCCAAAACGGTGCCTTTTTAAATCCGCCACCTGCTCCAATACCAGCTGCAGCGTATGGTCGATGTTCTTCAGCTGCTCCTGTTGTGACAGGAACAGATGGATGAGGGTTTCCTTGTCAAGGCTGTTCAGTTTTTCTTCCGTATACTGGAAATCCATTACGCCGCCTCCCGGTACTTGATGTTTTTATTATACCAGAAAACCGGGATTTTGGCGAATCGGACCGTATGCGGCATTCGTCATAATGCCTATGGATTATACGGCATATCCCCTGCCTCCATGCCGTTTGCCCGGAAAACCCCGCCCGGAAACACCATTTCATCGTTGGGACGGCCAGACCCCCGCAAGGGCGTGTACAGGACATTCCCCATGTCACCCGGACATGCAGCCCACTGGCCCTGAAAACCACTGAAAATTTCTCTGTTTTGCACAAAATCACCCCATAAATTCCGGCGGCTCCACCGGCTTGACGGACTTTTTCGGCGTG